>WTJY01000348.1 GCA_011524645.1 Anaerolineales bacterium
CGGTTACGCTGGAAAGTCGAGAAGTTTTGTGGCGTGAAGTGGTGCAAAATAAGCGCGCACTTTTGATATTTGATAATGTGGCGCATACGGCCGCATTGCAACGACTCTTGCCCCCAGACAATAATCATTCTGTTGTTTTGGTCACGACCAACAATCAGCGGGTTTTACACGGCCGTGCGCAAGGAATATCTGTTGGCGTCTTGCCCTTTGAGGCGAGTGAAGCCCTGTTGCGTCACCGCCTAGGAGATGATGGGTATCGGATAGATAAAGAAGCCATTGGGGTTAAAGAAGTCATCGAGCTGGTTGATGGGCATCCGTTGGCGCTCGAACTGGTTGCCAGTAGTGTGACCTACATCACCTTTCAAGAGTACGTACGTGAACTAGAAGATGAACAGACTCGCTTAGATTATTTGGCCGATTGGGATGATGTGAATAAAAGTGTAAAAGGGGTGTTCCAGCTTAGCTTTAATCGATTGTCTGAACAAGAACGGTACCTGTTTGCACATACAGCCCTGTTTCGTGGTGGCCATTTTACGGCGGACGCGATAGCGTATTTGTTAGATCAAAACATTGTCCATGCTAAGCGATCGCTCGGCCGGTTGTGCCAGACCTCTTTTTTGAAGATTGGTCAGCTAGAACCTGACGAGGTCAGAGAAAGGATAGGGCTTGATCGTTATTATGTCCATAATCTTTTACGAGTTTTCGCTTTGTATCAATCTCGTTTGCTTGATTTCGATTTTTCTCAACTATGGGCACGCTTGGCTGACTACTACGCAACATTCGCGAGCGTGAAAAGTGAAGTACAAGCTTATGATCAGATTGATGATGAATGGGAGAATATTTATGCAGCACTCGAACAAATGGTTTCTCAGAAAGACGTTGATCGTGTCTATCAAACAGTGTCCTGTTTGACGCGATATTGGGTTGGTGCCTTTGGGTATCTTGACTTACGTGGTTTATATGTGCCAGCTCTAAATTGGTTGTCGTGGCTTTATGAACAAGTTGACATGCCTGATGCTGTTGTTGATACACGAATAGCGAATTTGATCCTTCGGCTTGGTGTGTTTTCTTTTCGACTTAACCAAACTGCTGAGGCAGATCGGTATTTGAGTCAAGAGCTACCGCCTGCTAATTTGGGAAATGAAGAGGATGTGATTTTGCGGCAAAGTATTGCTGCTGAAGCACTCTATCGCATCAAACTTGATGTTGATAAAGAAGAGGCTCATGATTTGCTAGAGCAGAGTATTAGTGATCTTGAGCAGTATACATCTCCATGGGCTCGACACCAAAGAGGTCATTTACGTATTTCATTAGGGGAGGTTTTAGCCAAGTCATTTGGGCGACTAGAACAAGCTTTGAACGTCATTGAAAGTGGTGTGGCTGATTTGCCTGATCAGGTGACACCATCTCATTTAAAGGGATTTATCAATTCTTCGATTGTCGCCTCAATTATGCTGGATCGAGACAAAGGTGCCTATTATCTAGACCAAGCGATAGTAGCTGCTAAAGAATTAGGCGATGTACGGTTTATGGGGTTGGGTTTTTTAAATAAGGCGATAGCTTTGCGCAAAGATGGGGATTTTGCTGGGGCAAAAGATTGCTATATAGATGCGATAGCCAGTTTTAATCGAATTGGTAGTCAAAAAAATGTAGGAATTGCTAAGCACAATCTAGGTAGACTATACATGATGCGTGGAGAGTATGAACAGAGTTATACCTTTTTGACACAAGCATTGGCTATTGCCGAGATGCATCAAGATGTTCTTAATATGACTTATGCGAATATCGCTTTGGGAGAATGGTCACTTGAACAAGCGAAACTGGCCATGGCGGAAACTTATTTGCAACAGGCATTGAATTTATGTCGTGATGGACAAAATGTCTTAGAAATGTCCAATGCCTTGGTTCGTTTAGGACAGGTGCATTATTTACAGGACGAAATCGAATCGGCATTGCTTTTAATTGAACAAGGGATTGCTTTAGCACAGAGCAAGCGGTATTTATTGATAGAAGGCATTGGATGGGGACAAAAAGGGGTTGTTTACGAAATGCTTGACGATACCCTGAGTGCTGAGGAATCTTATCAAAAAGGGGTTGCGTTATTACAAGATCAAGATCGATACGAATTGGAAAGGATTCAAGCACGTTTGGATGCTATTCAGGATCATCGTGTTTGAATCCTTTTCAATGTGGAACTGTTGTCTGTCTATCGTTGCATCAATGGTATAAGAATGAAATTAGTCATTGTCTGATTTCCTGTTGCGCGAATTGGTAGAAATTGTGCCCCTTTGTTGCTCCATTTGTGGCTTTGGGCTGTATCCTGTCCATCTATTGTAAATGTGATTGTTGCATCAGTTGTCGCGCAACTGCCAGATTGCAGGGCTGGGATTTGCATGGTGTACGCGAAACGGCCGTTAATGTACTCTATTTGGCTTGTACCACATACTTGGCCTGCAATATGAGCCTCTATGGTCATTCCTGGCGCTAAGTTAAGGTGATTCGATTCTGTAATCCACCCATAGGCGACCATAGGTGGGGATTCAGTTAAAGATTGTCTGCTTGGCGGCTCGACGCTAATTCCAAGACTTGGTGTTACTGTTTCTGTTGCAAAAATCCAATAGCCTTGCCCATGTTCAAACTGTGTTAATGTATTGACCAATTCTGATAAAGGCCACTTTATTGTGGTGTCATAAATATCCCATAATTGATCGCTGGGGTCATACCAGAGGACCGTTTGGTATGATCCATTAATCGATGCTAATGCTTCGGATACTGGGCGCGTATTGTATATGGAATAGCCAAACAGATTCCATTCTCCAGCATAGAGTGTTGGATAGGTAACGGTTGTCGCTAGGACATAATCGCCACGGTTAACCATTAGGGCTGAAGCTAAATTGCGTGTTGTGTTAATCGCGGTATCGAGTACTTGCCAATCATTATCGCCTTCCGGCCGATAGTAAATCTTTAAGTCGCTTTCGCGAGCTAGACTGGGGACACTCCGTTGCATGTAATTAATCATAATGGTGCGAGTCCCTGTGAACTGAGATGGGGTACTAATTCGATACCCTTGGCCGATAGGTGTTAACCATGATGATAGATCTGCTGTATTGGGTAGCTGCTGAATACTATACGGAGGTGTGGTACCAAACATGTTATCGATATCGAATAAGATAACTTGACCGTCACCACTAAGAATCGGAGAGTTCCAGCCTATCCGGCCGGTTGTCCAGCCTTGGCGATTCGGACCCCAACCATACTGTTCTGTGCCCCAACCATACTGTTCTGTGCCCCAACCATACTGTTCTGTCCCCCAACCATACTGTTCTGTCCCCCAACCATACTGTTCTGTCCCCCAGCCACCGCCAAAGAAAAAATTCGAAAATTCTTCCTCTGTGCTACCGTCAACCCATAGACGGACATCGCCGCTAAAGAAGGGGAAAATAGCGGTTATCTCAGCTGTATAAACACCGCTTTTGTGTGGTACTGGTGCCAGTTGTGCATAAGGTGCTTCGATATCGCTCTGATCCGGCCGTGGGTAGTCAGGATATATTTGGGCATATAGGTCGTTACTCAGCGCGGCTTGGGTAACTGTAATTCGAACGGTTCGTGATGATACTAAATCGACATCAATTTCCGGTGCCCAACTTGGCGTTTCGTAAATGGTCAGTGATGTAGATGTTTCGTTAATTTCAATACAACCACGTCGCGGTATGTCTTGGCTGTTGTCATGGACACAGAGCAGATCGCCGATTTCAATCCCGGTTGCATCAATGATGTCACCACGTGTTGTGCCGAGCCTAATTAAACGATCATCACTGATATTGGCCGTACCCTGTGTGGTACGACGGTAGACATTGACTTGTGTTGTAGGGAGTGAGACCGCTTGGCCCAATTCGTTTTTGACGAAATAGGTGGGGGCTATTACTGTATTGGTGGTGGATGCAGGTTCGATAAAAGCAACATTGGTAAGATTAAGAGGTTGCTTGTAGGGTCCTGCATTACTTCCCCCTAAGTTTAATTGTGGATAAAAATGTTGTACTGTTTCCCAGTCTGAGCGGCCTGTTGTCAACTCAGCGACACTGCTTAGACAGACCGCATCATTGTTCCATGTGCTTGCAGGCAGTAGTTCGCTATATGTTGCTAGATAGGCATTGGTCATGACCGAGCCAGCACAGTCTATCTGTATCAAGCGTCCTTCGTGGTCGATGCCTAAGTAATTGTCCGGTATAAAGAGGATGTAATGAACTAATTCATGAGCCAGAGCGAGTGCCCAATCATTGCCAAAAGTGCTCCCCTCATTGCCGAAGCGGTTCCATTCGCGAGGCATGCGAACCTGTCCTGGCAAATACCCATTTGGGATCACTTCACCTGTGGCGAGCGTCGCTGAAACCGGTTCTGTGGTGATGCCACCTAAATCGACATTGGGGCGCATATTGTTGTTGGTATAGATGACAATATGGCTTTCTTCCCAATTCTCTTTGTTGTGATAGATATTGATATCGCCCAAGGTGAGCTGACCATCGGTGACATCAAAGAGGAGTTCGGCCGCATGCTTTAAGTCACGCTCGAGTTGCGCGAGGAAGACCACATCTTGACGGGCATCCCATTCCAGTGAAATATCTAGATTGGCGACGATTAATGGGTTGCCGGCCGAGACCACGAGTGCTTGTTTGCCCGCTTGTGTAATGGTATGCCCGTCTAGACCTGTTAAATCAGGTGTACTGTTCATGTGATAGAAATCTAGGGCACCGCTTTGAGAGATCAAGCTCATCGCGAATAGCTCATCACCGATGGCAAGATTGCTGTGGCTGGTTAGGTAACCGGCATTATTTGTTTGATAGGTTATGCCATTCTGGTTGCCTATCGGTTGGGCAATATTCGCGTGTTGGGTTCGCTGATAAACAACCGCATTAGCAAGCTGGTTTTCTAGAACGGCCGTTTGTGAGAAGACTTGGATATGGGTGGTGAGAATGCGGAATGGGGTCGATGTCGCGCTACTGCTTCCGTGGGTTTGTGGAAAATAAGCTTGGTTGGGATAAGTGAAGTTGTGGCCTGTGGTTTGGCCATGAGGCTTAGCGACCAAACGAATAAGGGTATGATTGGATTGACCTGAGAAATTGCTGGCGAAGGTGTCCCAATAAAAGATATGGTTGGTTCCTGTGGGCCAAATACCGGCTTGGATATTTTGTGTGGGTGTGCCGGTGGCGGCTATGGCTGGATACCAGTTTCCTCCGTTATTGGGTGAATACCAGGCTTCGATTTCGGCGATATGTCGTTCATCTGTGGCCCAAACCGTATAGGGGATAGGGACGGTGATGTCTGTGACCAGATCGGCCGTTCCATAGTCATAAACGGCTGGAATATGATTAGGCGGGTGGATATACATACCAACCTGGTGAATATTTTGCGCCGTTGGCATACGAATATGTTGCTGATTGAAGTAGAGGCGCACATATCCGGGCGTTCCAATCAAGGCGTCTAAGTCGCCATCGCCATCGCCATCTCCGAGTGCCACTTGGGGGGAGATGTGGAGGTCGCTAGCGAGTTGTCCGCTGGTTACATCATCAAAATTACCATTGCCGTCATTCCGATAGAGTTTGGCAGGCTGATTATGGAAGCCGATAAGTAAGTCAAGATCGCTATCTCCATCAATATCGCCGATAGAGGAGTCGGTGACGATCCCTATTTCATTGGCGAGTTCGCTGGAGGTGAGGTGGGTAAACAGGCCACTACCATCATTGCGATAAAGATTGGGACCTGTGGTTTGATTGCCGATAAATAGATCGAGATCACTGTCGCCATCGATGTCCCCCCAAACGGCCGTTTGCGGATCGTTACTGTCTGTTAACAGGTCTCCGGCCGTTGTGTCTGTAAAGCTCCACATGCCATCATGACGATAGACACGGTTGGCGGTACCGCTCCCGACAAAAATATCGAGGTCGCTGTCATTGTCTATATCGGCCCAAGCGGCCGTGGTAATGGTTGCGCCACCATTGTCGAGTGTCGTGGCCAGCGAGAATTGATTGTTGCCGTCATTGCGATAGAGAACGGCCGTGCCGTTTTGAATGCCGAGTAAGTCAAGATCTTGATCATTGTCGGCATCTCCCCATGTAAGTTGACATGTAGGCGAGGCAGCACTGAAGGAACCGGCATTGGTTTGGCTGAAAAATGTGGTGGCCGTGATCCCTAGATTTAAATAAAGTGAGTTGGTGCTGTTTCCTAAAACGATTTCTAAATCATTGTCTCCATCACTATCTCCTAGGGTTAGACCGCAAGCATCAACTGAAGCGGCCGATAAAGTGAGGGTTTCGGTAAAGCCCCCTGCACCAAGATTGCTGATGATTGTGGCTGTTTGATTTCCCGCCATTACAATGTCGAGATCTTGATCATTGTCGATATCACCCCAACTGATTTGGGTTGTCGGGTTGGCTAAAGACGACTTTGTCAACGTCAACGGTGTGGAAAATGTATAACCTAAACGATTTTCATAGATGATAATATCGTGTTCAAAACTTGCGATAACCAGATCAAGATCGCCATCATTGTCCATGTCTCCCCATGACACGTTTTTGGCATTACGTGTGACATTAAATAAATCGCCTGCAGAAATATCGGTGAATACACCATTGCCATCATTGCGGTAAATTTGGCTTGATTCTGTTTGGTGCAAATTGGGATTGCTATAGTTTGCGACCGCTAAATCAAGGTCCCCGTCACTGTCTACGTCTCCCCATGCGATGTCATGAGAGGTACGAATGGCATCTGCTGCCAGATCACTGGCCGTGACATTGGTAAACACCCCATACCCGTTATTTTCATAAACCTGATTAGAAATGACCGTGTCCTGTAGACTATAAGCGAGGACAAGGTCTAAATCGCCATCCATATCCATATCACCAAGTTGCAGATCACCACTCGGGATGCTTTCCGTGAAGAAATCGCCGCCATGGATTTCTGTAAAAACTAAGTTTCCTTGGTTGAGGTAGACTTTGTTGGCTGTATTTGATGAAAATATAAGGTCGATTAGGCCATCTTGATTAACATCTCCCCATGTGTGGCCATATATGTTGCTGTATGTTGTTAGATTGCTTGGTGTATTGTCCGTAAAAATGCCTAAGCCATTATTGATCAAAATTTTTAACTGCCGACTCTCAGCAGAAAATAGACTTGGTTCATAGGTGGAAAATATATCTAAGTCTCCATCCCCATCGACGTCGCCCCAAGCTGGATTGATACCGCCTCGGCCGTATTCGGTGAGGTCTCCTGCATATTGAGGCGTGAAGATGCCATTTCCATCATTGACATGGAGATGAGATTGATTTAATGCAGAATTATATGTGACGAGGTCAAGATCACCATCACCATCTACATCTCCCTCATAAATAGTCTCGATTCGGTAGCTGGCACTGGGAAGCGTGGCGTTGGTTATCCCTCGTGTAATTGAAAAGGTTCGATCTCCACGATTGATGTAGATAATGAGGTCATGTTCGTCGGTGCTGTTATTTTCACCATGATAATCATGTGACGCGATGTCTAATAAGCCATCTCCATTAAAATCACCTACGGTTACCCCCCCATTGGTTTCGATTCCTGTGCTTTGCCACATGATATTAAATTCATGGGTAACACCAGTTTGGGTAGGGGAGCGTTGTGATGTGGCTATGTTTGTGCTTTCTTGGATTGTGGGGTCTTGGGTAGCACGAACAGCCTTTAACGAGATGATTAGATAAAACCCTAATAGTAAGTGACAGAGTACAAGAACTTTGATTCGATACCAAGGATAGGATGAGTGTGATTGTGAAGCGGTCATTTTGATTTAGATAGCTAGATGTTTAATAGAATTTTATTCAGTAATATATAATCAATACCTTCGCCACTTTTAAACCGTTGTAACAAACAATTTGCCTTTAAGGTAACAATACCTTCGCCATTTTTAGGCATATATGACAACAGTCTTGCCTTTGAGGT
>WTJY01000111.1 GCA_011524645.1 Anaerolineales bacterium
CAAATCGACTATTTTTGAACGATTTACGCTTATCCCACCAAATTCGGCAGTATCATATTTGTGTTGTGTGGTTAAATAGTTGACATAAATTTTCGTTACTTGTCAGTTGGTTTTATCTAAGTGGCTGGTTTTAGTTGAGCATGAGAATCATTTGTATGATCGGGGAAAATTCTTGGATGATTTCTGCTTTATTACAAGGGAGAGCGATGGTCACCAATAAACCGAGGAAGAATGTGGAAAAGAAGATGAGTTTTGTGGTGAAGAGGATCAATGTATTCATCAGTTTTTTTCTGTTGCTGTTTGACGTGTTTGATTGGTTGATACATTGATTAGTGTAGGTGGGGGGAATTAAGTGGAGGTTAAGCGGATGTTAAGGGGGAATAAAAATCGGCGTGTGTTGCTGGTTGCTTGAATCTTGTGTTGTCTTGGGGGCAAAAAGAATGACTGCTTGGACGCTTGTCGCGACTGGGATGTGATGTCGTATTCTTTTTGCCCCTACGGGTGGATTAATTCGTTCGATCGATATTTGGGGAAAAATATATGGCTTAGTCGCTGGTGAACATGGGGAGTTGTTCTTTGGCATCCCCTTGAGGGACTCGTTCCATACCGACCATTTTGTCGATAATCATGTTATGGAAGCGGTGGATCGGTTCTTCGAAGTGATAGCACATCCGGCCGCCGCGATACGCTTTCATCGATAAACCGGCTTGGACTCTTTGTACAATGTCGATGTCTTGCTCATTGACTAGGGTCCAGAAATCGGTTAGCTGATCGAGTTCGGTGTCTGAGCCGTCCGCTTCGAGTGATTCGGGGTGGCAGAGAATCCATGTTTGCTCGATGGTTCGGGCGGGGCCGTCCGGTTTGGTGAGCATGACGAAGGTGTGGTTGGGCATGACACTGATCGCCACATTGGGGAAGATAAAGATAAAACGGGCGCTTTCGCGATTGATGTCGCTGAGGCTAGACATGGGGGGAAGGCCGAGCCAGCCGCCGTCCTCTCCTTGGGAGATGGGCCATGTGGTCATGCCGGTGTACATGCCGGGGCCTTGCCAGCGGTAGTGGTCTTCCATGCGAGAAACTTGGATTAGTTCAGGGTGGACCCAAGGGAGATGGTAGTACTCCATAAAGTTTTCGGCGACGAGTTTGTAGTTGGCTTCAAAAATAAACTCTTTTTCACGGGCGATGACCCACTCTTCGAGCTTGTAGTTTGCGAACCGTTGGGGGAGGTCGCCGAGATAGTCGAGCAAGGGCATGGGGTTTTCGCCTAGATTGACGAAGATGAGGAAGCCCCAGCTATCGGCATGGACAGAAAAGAGGGGGTAATCTTCTTTGGCGAACTTGGCGACCCCTTTCATGTTAAAGACCCCTTGTTGGTCTGGGGGGATGTCGGACCCTTCGAAGAGGGGGGTGCCGAGACATTTGCCGTCAAGATCGTAGGCCCAGCTGTGATAGGGACAACGAATGCGATTGCTACGCACGGCCGTGCAGTCATTGTTGAGTAGTTTGACACCACGATGGCGGCAGACATTGTAGAACGCCCGCAATTCACCTTGTTTGTTGCGGGTGACGATGATCGATTGACCGGCGACATCGGCGACGATGACGTCGCCTGGGTTTTGTAGCTGGGCGGTTAAGCCGATATTGACCCAGCTATTGCCGAAGATTTTGTCTTGCTCGATACCATAAAAGGTTTTATTTGTGAACGCATCTGGAATGATGGTCATGGCCGATTCAACAGGGGCGCGGGTGTATTTATAGGTTTCTTCGTTGATGTAGTCTTCGGCCGTAAAATGGTCAGGATAGAGTTTGTTGTATGGTACAGACATGGGAGATTCCTCGATTTGGTTTTTCGATTTTGGATCGGTTTTGTCTTGGGATTTACTTTCTCAGAATTTTTGATCGTTACATGGTTTGCGATGACTAGTTTTTTTGGAATTTGTTTGTTTGTTATGCCTAATTTTTTTGCTTGGGCGTTATATGGGGGCTAGTCGAGTCATAAATTGACACAGTCAGCTATTCTCAATCTGAACCAAAGGAATCGCTTTTTATTGTCGCAGGCGACCGTTGCCTCAATAGGGTGTTTCGGTGGCGAAGTCGCGAAAATCGGCACGGAGCCGCAAAAACACCCCCTAAAAGTGGGGTCGTGTGGGGCGCGAAGCACACACGACCCCATTGACAAGGATTTGTGATATGCCATGGTGAAAATAGTCCACTTTATTATCGATTTGATTTAGCCCTACTGTTGGGGTGCACGAACAACCTGTCAGAAAAGTTAACATAACTAAAAATTCCG
>WTJY01000134.1 GCA_011524645.1 Anaerolineales bacterium
CCTATTATCTAGCGATAAAGCATTAATTTACGAGGATTATTATGAATAAGTCGACTTTATTTCGCCTGATGTTTGTATCGGGAGCATTGTTCGCCTGTCGCTTACAGCCCGCACCACCCGCCCCCCCACCTGCACCAACCGACACTATGCCGCCTACAGTAGAAGAGCCAACAGTCGAGGAACGTGAAACGGCCGCCCCCCTAAACACATTCACCCTAAGTAGCCCCCATTTAAGTGACGGCGCACCCTTACCGGTCAACTTTACCTGTGAGGGTGCTGCGATTTCACCATCTATCGCATGGGATGATGTGCCAGACAATGCGGTATCTTTAGCCTTGATTATGGAAGAGAAAATCGAAGCTGAAAATGATGCCGAAACGGATAGTGAAACGATGAGCGAATGGCATTGGCTTGTTTATAACATTCCGGCGCGGGCGGAGGGCATAGAATTAGGTACGGTAAACGTAGGTCAGTCCGGCATCAACAGTCTCAATGAAGAGCTAGGGTACTTTCCTCCCTGCCCCATGTCATCAGGTATAACAAGTTATCAATTCACTATGTACGCCATCTCCTCAGCGTTACGTTTCGACCGGCCACAGGTGACCCGTGACAGGCTGTTAGAAGAAATCAGCACGCTCCAAGTCGCCAAAGCAACACTCACAGTCATCTTTGATCGAGCCAATCCGATCACGGCCGATTTAACGACAAACACAGCCACAGGCGATTTATGTAGCGATAGCGGCCCATTTGCCATTAATCCCCGTTTGCAAATCGAATGCAACGAGAATGTCGTTCAAATCGAACACAGTGGCGGGCTTCCCAACCATGAAATGATGCGTGGCATTACCGGCTGGATTTTGCGTGTCCCCATCCCCTTCGGCTATGAAGGGGACAACGCATGGCAATTCCCCGTAGAACCGACATGGCTTGATCAACATGAAGCGACCCATGCCCGTGGCCCGATTGCGGTCGCCATTAATGGGATGCCGATTTATCACTTTGATAAACGGCCGGATGTCGATTTAGGCAACGGCTATATCTACGAAGAAAAGTTTGACACGGTACAACAAGGGGAACTCGATCACTGTGGTGGACATGCTGGGCAAGGGGATGATTATCATTACCACACAGCACCGATTTGCTTGCTCGATGAACATGATTTGTCCCAACCGATCGCCTATACGCTAGGTGGCGCAGAAATTTTCTATGGCACCGGCGGCACCGATTACTATGGGGAAGGGCGTTACAACGACATCAATAATTTACCGGCCGAGCCGCTAGATGAATGTAATGCGGTCCAACAAGCGGACGGCTCCTACGTCTATTACACCACAGACACACCTCCTTACACCGTGGGCTGTCATCATGAAGCGGTCGATTGGGCATTACAAATCGAGCCAAAACAAATGCGCGATTTAGGGCAATTCGGCCGAAATGCGACGGAAATCATCAGCCTGACGCAACGAGGGCAGGAATTTAGCCTTGTTTTTCGTACCGACGAAGGGACCGAACAAGCGATTGTCTATCGGCCGGCTAGCTTTGGACGAGACTGCTGGGATATCGAATTCCGAGGCAACCCTGACACACCAGAGAACGCGGAACGGCACTGTCGCGTCGATCTGACCGAATAAGGCAAAAAAATAAAAAAATAGCAAATGGGAAACCTATCCCCATTTGCCATTTTCAAGGCTTCCTACTCAATTTTTCTAGGCGACCTATGCTTCGCGACTCTTCACCAACATCGTCCACGATCCCCGTTGGACCGCTTTCCCATTTTGATTCAATACCGTGACTTTAAGCACAACATTCCCCCCACCTAAACGGCGTAGTGCTTTCAGTTCAGTAATTTCCAAAACGACATGAATCGTGTCGCCAATAAAAATCGGCAGGCTAAATTTACATGACAATTCACGGAAAGCGATCACAGTATCTTTGATAAAGCCGGTTTGTACAGCCAAACCGGTTGCGACAGACTGTACCAGCATCCCATGAGCTACGCGCTGTCCAAATTGATTTTCGGCCGCGAAAGCAGCATCTGTATGAATTCGATTGTAGTCCCCAGACAATCCGGCAAAATTGACAATATCAGCTTCAGTAATTGTGCGCCCTTGGGTTACGATTTTTTCACCGATAGCGAAATCTTCAAAGAAACGGCCGACCGTTTCAACTTGTTCTTCTGACATAAAATCCTCACAAATGTTGTTGGTTAGTTGGTTGGTTTAAAAAACCGGTCACCATAGCAATACCTTCGCCAAATTAATCAACTCATTGGATTTGCTCCCCTCCTATCAGG
>WTJY01000193.1 GCA_011524645.1 Anaerolineales bacterium
TAAGGCTCTTTATGCGTTTCAAGGAGCTACAGATTCAAGCGGATTTGCTCCCCTCCTGATAGGAGGGGAGCAAATCCAATGAGTTGATTATTTTGGCAAAAATGATCATCATCATGTGACATGACAGCACAACCTGCGGGAATTGCTGAATCGGTAAGCAAAGAACTCGCGGTTATCTAACACAGAAAACAGATCTTAAGAAACAATGAAAACTCATGCATTACTCAACTATCTAGTCGGAAACTGGGCAGGGAACGGCCGTGGCTATTTCCCCACTATCTCCTCATTTGAATACAGAGAAACCGTTGTATTTACATGGCGGGATCAAACTACTTTATTTTTCGATCAGCGGACCGAAAAACGATACAACGCGGGCGAGCCATTCGAAGTTTCCCACTGGGAATCCGGTTTTATTCGCATTTTAGATAATGACCAGCTTGAAATGATCAATGCTCAGAGCGGCGGCCGTGCCGAGGTTTTAACCGGCCATGTCATAGCATCTGCACCCCAAATTGAGCTTCACTTTACAAGTACCCAAGAAATCAACGACGCACGCATGATCGCCACGAGTCGAACGTTTCAAGTAACGGAGACGCAGCTAAATTATCAGATGTGGATGCATACGACGACCGTCGATCACATACAGCCCCACCTAGAAGCGGTGTTATCTCGTTCGGAGCGCAACATTTAGGCTGGCTAATTTCCAATGCGAATGTTTTGCTTGGTCGATCAGTCGAAAACATAAATCGAAAATATTATTTGTCGATTTGCGCAGTCAAAAACAGGAAACAAGCAGATGAGAAAAAAGTTGTTTTTATTACGGGCGTCAGTGGCGCAACCACCCCATTCAATTTATTTTCCCGAGTTCAATCGCCGTTTATGGCATGCCGGAAATCGAACAAAGCAAGGGGCTTTATCAAAGGAGTACGGGAGTGGGAATGGAATCAACCACGGACCATGTATGGTTGCAACAAGCTCTATTGCGAAATGCTAGGGGATTTATCCCACTCGCGAAAAACAAACACCAAGCCAACACAATTAATCAAATAGGATAATCCGGCTTAAAGGGAAGCTTAACCGTGAACACAGACCCTTGGTGCAACTCGCTCTTCACATCAATAAAACCTCCCATCATGAGCACAAATTTCTTTGTGATCGCCAAACCCAAGCCAGACCCATCAAATTCACGAGACGGTGAATTATCGACCTGTTGAAACGCATCAAAGATGACGACCAGCCGATCCGAAGGAATGCCTATTCCGGTATCGATCACGTCAAAAACCAAATATCGGTTTCCTTCAATCTGCTCAACCGAGGCATCCAAACTAATCGTGCCGTCTTTGGTAAATTTAGCTGCATTACTGAGCAAGTTAATCAATATCTGGCGTACACGGTTTGAATCAAGCTGCAAATCAAGCTTTCCATTCGGCAAATAGTTAACGACCAATTGATTTTGTTGCCGTGCCGCTAACGGCCGGATCACAGACGAAATCTCGTCCATCAATACATTAACATCGAACCGTTCATACCGCAGAAGCAGCTGATCCGCCTCGATTTTAGATAAATCAAGAATGTCATTGACGAGCAAAAGCAGTTGACGGCCGGTTGCTTGAATACGCTCCAAATCGATCTGGCTTTCTTGCTCATCAAAAGCCCCATCCTTTAAATCTTCCAAAAGCAATTCGCTATACCCGATAATAGCGGTCAGCGGGGTTCGCAATTCATGGCTCATATTGGCCAAAAAGGCACTTTTCGCTTCATTGGCCGCATTCGCCTGATCGCGCGCGCGCAACAACTCCTTCCGAGCTTTCACCAGTTGCCACAAGCCGAAGCGTAAAAAGAACACCATAATCACCATTAAAATAACAAGTAAAGATAAATTGCTTGCACTCAACGGTGTATCTGTGCCCGGAGAATATAACCCTTGCAATTCCAGCACATAGAGAACGATCCCCCAGCCAATAACCAAAACACCCGCACGGAAAAGCCCTTTTGCACCTAAAAAGGTACTAATACCCACCATAAGCAAATAAGCCGCTTGAATACTGGGATCGTTAACCCCACTCCCAATTGTTACGCCTGATAACAATGCGACAAAAACGCCCCCCCATAAAATATTCATCGCTAGCTGGAAATAATCGAATCGCAAAAGAGTATAAGCGATAAATACGAGTAGCCCAGCAAACATCGTAATGTAAGCGCGCATAAAACTCCCCAGCATAAAAAACATGATAGGCAATATAATCACTAGCACCATACAAACGTGCAAGATGTACGTTGCAATTCTCTTTAGAGAATTTTTCAGCTCCTGATCATATTCTTCAGCTGAGAAAAAAGATTTCACATTTGACAGCAAAACAGATGATTGCCAGAATGATTGCTGTTGTTTCATATCAAGCATAGGAAATACGGGGTTATGTGGGAGTTTTAGACTAAGGAACACAAGCTAAAAAATTGTCGTACTTGACTGGTCACCGCCTACAGCGACTCGTCATGTTGTTTATTAGGTTTTTTCGTTGGCAATGGCAACGAAAAAATTAGTCTAAAGCTGTCTTGATCGGCCTACAGCAGAACAAGACAATAGATAGTACATACGACAATTCTTGAGCCGTTATCCCTAAATATCATACAATTATACAGGTATTGAACCGATGGCTTTGGCACCGTTCCTATGATGAGGAGAGGTTGGGGGAGGTGGAATTTTAAAGAATTTCCCCTCTCCCCCGGCCCCTCTCCCATAAGGGAGTGGGGAGCAAAACCGCTTGAATTTGTAGCTCCTTAAAACGCATAAAGAGCCAAAATTTATTTCGCCAAAATTGAATATCTGATGCAAGTACATTTATGGAAGTCAAGACCGATAATATACCTACGACAAGCCAAACGCCAACCCGTTCATTTCAGGGAGTGGGCATGACTATTCTTCTAGGCAATTCTTTTTTTTTATATTTCTATGCCAGCAACATTGAACACATCCAGCTTAGAGTGGTATGAATAAGGGAATATCATTGCTCCGAGATAAACCCGATCATTCTCCCTAACATCTCTACATCTGTATAGTTATCATTATCAGTATAAACAAATTGATCGGTTCTGAACAGCTCAAGAAGAGTGGCTTGACTAGGGTCATTCGGATCAAGGGTAACCATCGCTTCTGTGATCTTTTGCGGGAAGTGAGCCCCATAGCGGGTAACCACATTCGGATTAAGTAGCCAATGCTTGCTATGATGTTCAGCCGTTCTAAACACAGCAACCACTTGCTCTTCGTCAACCGCTCCAGAAGCGACCTCTGCGTCCCACACGGCCGCATCCAAAAGCGCCAACTCTTCAGTCCCCGCTTCTACGAGTTGCAGCGAATCAGCCCCGAAAGCAAGCGCACGGCCGGCGAAGCTACTCAAATTCTCAGCATCGGCCACAGCTTCAATCCCGCTTTCCGCTAGCGCAACGAAAACGATCTCAGTACTGGCATCGGACGGCCGATGCAAAATCGCCTGTGAACGATCAACCGCCAAACGGGCCTTGGTCCCATGCAACCCATCAAACCAAACCATATCTAGATTTCCAGCCGTAAATTCAGCCACGGCCGTAGCATGATCAGACACCGGCTGATAAACCACAGGCACATCTAGCGCACCAGATAAATAGCTCACTAGCAATTCGTACTTCTCATCAAGCACGGCCGAAGGTTGATCCGGCACAGCACTGATAACAAACGGCTCATCTGACTGGGTAACTTCTGAAGCAGGGTCGAGTTCAACGGCCGAGGGAGCTTCAGAAAGAGGCTCCGGTTCCAGCGGAATGACAGCCACATCGGCCGGTTCTTCATTCCCGCCACACGCCACAAGAAACACAACACTCAATACAAACCATAGGAAAACGTTTTTTTTCATCTTCAACCTCCATTACCCGCCGTTGATATTTATCTTATAAACCCCAAAGCCTAAATAAAACTGTACCTGAAAGGATCGAGTAACAACAATTATGTTGTGGGAAATTTATCTAAAATCACTTTTTTCATCGCTTGTTCCATCAAGCGAGGCGCGATCCGCCCCAACGTCGCAAAAACTTTGGCCCCGCCACCCGGCAAAACGGTAAATGCGCGACGCGTAGCCCCTGAATAGATCGCCGTAGCGACCGCCTCCGGCGGAGTTCGATTCTTTTCATTATCGTTATCAGGACTATAACGCCGTGCGTGCG
The DNA here is from genome assembly GCA_011524645.1 of Anaerolineales bacterium. Classification (GTDB taxonomy): domain Bacteria; phylum Chloroflexota; class Anaerolineae; order Promineifilales; family Promineifilaceae; genus WTJY01. Next base: position 4,195 of record WTJY01000193.1, read on the forward strand.
CGGTACGAGTTGGCCCTGGGTAAACCACGGTGCATGATGTCGGATGACGGCCGTCCACATGTAAACTACCCGCATACGAAGCCAAGCCATCTTTTGTCGCCGCATAAACGGCCGCCCCCGGATACCCAACATAGCGCGAAAGAGAAGAGAGAAAAACTAACTGCGCCTCGCTGGTCAACCGTTTCGTTTGCAAAACCCCCGTTGTGAGAAGTAACGGAGCCAAGAAATTGACTTTGATGACCTTGATCTGTTCCTCAAGTGGTAACTGAGAGAAATGACCGGCCGCACTGATTCCCGCATTGTTAATCAACATATCGATCGGGGGTTTGGTTTGCAGCGCATCAATGACACGATTGACCCCTTCAGGTCGAGACAAATCGGCCGTAATAAAATCGGCCGTCCCCCCCATGTCGCGCAATTCTGCGACCGTTTCAGCCGAACGCTCCGCATCAAAATCGATTCCGGTTACCTGATAGCCCGCTTCGGCAAAATGGTGCGCAGTGGCACGGCCGATCCCATCGGCCGCACCGGTAATCACTACATGCCCAACAGCACCAGATGCAGGCCAGCCAGAACCGGCAAACTTTTTACGCATCACCCCACGCAAAAGATTGGGGATCGCACGACTCACCCCACGCAAAATTTTGTTGGTTACACCGATCGCGACATGTCGCCTGCCGGTCGTAATCGCGCCCCCCATCTGAGTCGCCACATCAGCCGCTGGGGGAAATTTATCCCAATTCATCCGCTCTTTGGGGATACCGATTTTCTCATGCATGGTCGTCCGTGTCGCCCCTGGATGAAGCACCTGAACCGCGACACGGCCAGCCTGCTCGATGCGTAAGCTTCGTGCGAAACCATCGAGCGCCGCTTTGGTCGCGGTGTAGACCGCATAATCGGCCGTAGGTAGCTGGGAAACGGCCGAACTGACAAACACGATTTTTCCAGCGGCAGCCGACTGCACGAGCGGCAACAAGGCATGGGTTAAACGGATCGGTGCTTCGACATTGACCGCCACCAAATCCTGCACACTCGCAGATGATTGTTCCGCAGGATCACCATACCAACCCAAACCGGCATTGTGAATCAAAACATCTACCGTATCAATTTTACGATTGTGCAACCATCGCCCCACGGTAACATGTGCATCAGCCGTAGCCAAATCGACCTGACAGTAATTGTCAGCCGTAAAAATCGGATCACTTAATGATTCTAAGGAACGACGGCCGAGCAAAATCGGCCGTTCTCCCTTTTCCTTGTACCAGTGTCCTAATGCTAAACCGATGCCGCTTGTCGCGCCTGTAATCAAAATCGTTTTCATAACTTTTAAGTGAGCCTTATTCAATAAATAATAGATGGTCTCAAAAATAACTTTGTGCCAAACATTTAAATTAAACACAACAAAAGATAGAGACGGAAAAGCGATTTCGGGCACAAACCCTCTCTATTCCTATCATTCATCCCTCTCTTGCTATTTGACCACAAGTAGATTATCACCAAGCATATGATACAGACGAGATAAAAAAGGGAAATCATACGAGCCCTGCCATTTGTCATAAAACAAGTTATAATAGGTGAAAGATTTCACAAAGGCATTTGACGGAATTTTTTTTCCGTTTTTTAAGTTTCGCAGGAGATAGAACAATGAAAATCGGTCTTTTCTACGGTTCAAACACAGGCAACACCGAAATCAATGCGGGGTTGATTAAAAAAGAGTTAGACAAAGTCGATCCGAACATGTGTGATATTCACAATATCGGTTTGGTTGATGTCAAAAAAATGGAAGAGTATGACTACATGATCGTCGGTTGCCCCACTTGGAATGTGGGCGAACTTCAAGACGACTGGGCTATAAAATTTGACTCGTTAAATGATCTCAAGCTCAAAGGCAAAAAGATCGCCATGTTTGGCGTCGGTGACCAATTCGGTTATGGCGACAATTTCTGTGATGCGGTTGGCATCTTGGGCTATCGCTTTGAAGCGCGTGGCGCAGAATTAGTCGGATTCACCGACGGCCGTGACTATCAATACACCAACTCGGCCGCTGTCGAAGAAGGGGTATTTTTAGGTCTCGTGCTCGATGATGACAATCAAAACAACCTCACCGATGAACGCATCGATTACTGGGTAACCGATTTGCTATACGAATTCGGCATCAAATCAGCCTAGATTCTGACATCACAGCCTCATACAACCAAAAACGAAAAAAGGTCAGCGATATCGCTGACCTTTTTGCTTAGACACAACAGTCACATTTGCGGCAAAATCGAAAGGTAAGAATGAGAAAGCGGAAATCAATCGCTAAACCCACTTTTAAAGTGCCCCTTTTATCTTTCATATTTCATCTTTCCTACTTTCCCAATCCCCCCTCAGCCTGTCGCCCGGCCGCAATCCAAGCCCGACGCGCATCTTCATACCCCATATCGTACATCCGTTGATGTCCTTCCAAGGTGTAACTCACAATTTGCTCCACAGGAATCATCTTGCGCGGTGATACCACCACAGGGTCTGGCAAAATTCGCAACGTGTCTTCCAATACATCAGGAATCCCATCTTTGTCAACATCTGCATAAAGCGAAGCGGCATTTTCGTTGTCCAAATTATCAACAAGCTCTTCAATAATCGCGCGCAATCGTTGGTTTTCTGACAAAAGCTGAACCACCTGATTCACACGGCGCAACATCTTCAAATCGGAGCGGAATGAAGCCAGCAAGGCCCAATCTAAGCTAAGACCGGCCGCTTGAATCAAACTATCCGGCACATCAACATTCGCTTCGTCATCCCAAGGGGTCATCAGAACAACAATAATATCTTCTGCTCCCGCATCGATCGCCGCCGCCAAAGGGGTATTGGACACCGTCGCACCGTCCCAATAAACACGCTCTTTAACTTGATCCTCCCCATCAATCGGATGTTGATCTGTCATCTTGGTCGCAGGATAGACCAAGGGAATTGAACAACTCGAAATAATATGATCAACCGTAATCGTCTCTTGGCGCAGAGAACTATCATATTTGTCTTCACTATTGCCAAAAATATGCAAACGGCCGGTATCCACTTCAGTCGCCGTAATACGCAAATGAACAGAGGCTTCCGGTGAATTAATTCGCCCTAAATCGACCCAATTGTCTTTCGACAAGGTTTCACGCAATGGGGATGTATCGAGCAAAAAATTGCCGCTCAACGGGTTAAACAAATTCGCTTTTTGGACATTGCTTGTTGTTAATCGTTTCCATAAAGCCCACAAAGAATGGGGGTTATGACCTGAAGCGAGGGCCGCCCCATTGACCGCGCCAATCGATGTCCCCACAACAACATCTGGCCACCATTCATGTTCATGCAAGAAACGCAACACCCCAACATGATAAGCCCCACGGCCGCCGCCACCAGATAAAACCAAAGCTTTTTTACGTTCGTTCGGTAACACAATTCCTCCAAATCGATTCACGTTACACTAAATTGCAAAGGGGATGTGTGCACATCTTGACCCACTTTAGACCGAGATTATAGTGCAGAATGGGGATTTTAGTGAATGGCCTATTTGAGTAAGCTCTCTAGGGTGCACGAACAACCTGTCAGAAAAGTTAACATAACTAAAAATTCTGAACAAGCATATGCTTTGTTATCCGGTTTGCCCCGATTTTCGTGCCTCCGGCACGAAAATCGGGGCATTTAAAAGGGGTTTTGCTGCGGCGAAGCCGCAGCAAAACCCCCTTGGTGGGTAAAAATTTTT
>WTJY01000475.1:0-2434 GCA_011524645.1 Anaerolineales bacterium
AATGACAATCGTTAATTGATCAACTCCCACCAAATCCGACAGGACTAGCAAAAATCTAAAATCCTTTTATGTCTAATCGAAAAATCTATGTTCCTCCTGGCGGCCCCCCTCGAGTCCCAGGCCCAAGTAAAGAAATCTATGGTTTGATGGGCGAAGCCAATATCTTTTTAATGATCGATGATTTTTACAAAGAACTCGTAAACTCATCGATCAAAAGTATGTTCCCTCGTACCGAAGAGCTTCGTCAAGAAGCGGCCTATAAATCAGGCGCATTTTTCGTAGGATTACTCGGGGGTCCACCACTTTATCATATGCAATTTGGCTCACCGATGTTACGGGCTCGTCATATGCCCTTTATTATCGATGAAGCGGGTCGCCAAGAATGGCTCGATTGTTTCGACCGTGTCTTAGATGTATCCGTTGAAAAATATGAGTTTCCAGCCGAACATCTTGAAGAATTTCGCACCTTTATCCACGCCTTTTCCACATGGATGGTCAATACCGGTTAGGGCACTAGATAAAACGGGGTGCGTCAAGCAACATAGTGCGCCACCCCCTTTTCAAAATCGCAAATCGAACACAGAGAATCTCATGTCTCATGCTATTTTATTGATCGGTCACGGTAGCCGAAACCAAGCGGCCGTTGCCGAATACAAAACGTTTGCCACCCAAATTAGCGAACGGCTTGGCACGCCGGTCGAGCCCTGCTTCCTAGAATTCGCCGATCCTCCTATCGTCGAAGGAATCGAAGCGTGTCGGGCGCAAGGGGCTACCCAAATCGTAGCGGTTCCCCTTTTCTTAGGTCCGGCTGGTCACCAGAAAAATGATGTGCCCGCTATTATTAATTGGGCGCGCCGCCAATGGCCTGAGCTTCAATTCTTTTACGGCGCGCCGCTCGGTGCGCAATACCATATCGTCTCTGTGCTTGCCGACCGCTTGGCCACCATAGCGGCCGAAGCTAACCAAAAAGAGGCGGTCGATCCGGCCGACACGGCCGTTCTACTTGTCAGCCGTGGCTCACGTGATCCCGATGCCAACGGGGAGATCGCCAAACTGGCTCGTCTGCTCTACGAAGGGCGCAACTATCGCAGCATCGACCCCGCTTACTACGCCCTAACCGCTCCTTGTGTCGATGAAATGATCCGTCGCGCCGCGATTAGTGGCGCAAAACGGATCATTCTTCTCCCCTATCTTTTGTTTACCGGCCGAATTCACGAGCGCATCATCGAGCAAGGACAAGAAGCGGCCGAAAAATACGGCATCGAAGTGGTTGTCTCTCACTATCTATTCCCCCATGACAACTTGATCGATGCGGTGGCCCAACGCTATGAAGAAGCGGCCGCAGGGCTGGCGAAAATGACGTGTGACCTCTGTAAATACCGCCGCAAAATGGTCGGTTTTGAAGAAGAGTATGATTTGCCTCAAACTTCCGATCCCAGCCACGGGTTTCGCGGCGTAGCGGTCGGCCATGATATCGAACAAAAAATCGCCGATATTCTCCCCCCACAATACCTCTCCGACTCCGGTGATGCGGTCGCTCCTAGCTCGGCACCGATGAGTGCGGCCGATCTCGTTTATGATGAGGCGGGCGATGTCGCGTGGGGTGAGATATGGGAAGGGTTCTGCGACTTGGCCCTGGCCGGTGGCCCTTCACATCGTGGTGATTTGCTTGAAGCGGCCGATCCCGCCCTCGTCCACGCCAATCCGGCCGCTTATGAGCAGGTCCGCGACGAAATCGAACGAGGCATTCGCCAAGTCACCAATCTAGATGTCGTTCGCGATTGCGCGGCCGGATGGATCGGTATGGTCTGTCATTCAGAAGAGATGGCCCTCTGGCTCGTACGCGCCATTATCGTCGAAAACGTCTTGGTCCGCCGCGAAGGACACACCATCTTCCTCCCCGCCAGCCCTGACTACCAACTCGGCCAAGAAATCAAAAATGTTGTCACCGTTGTTGCCAAAACCACCCACTACTGGATAGATCTCGTTTATGATGAGGCGGGCGATGTCGCGTGGGGTGAGATATGGGAAGGGTTCTGCGACTTGGCCCTGGCCGGTGGCCCTTCACATCGTGGTGATTTGCTTGAAGCGGCCGATCCCGCCCTCGTCCACGCCAATCCGGCCGCTTATGAGCAGGTCCGCGACGAAATCGAACGAGGCATTCGCCAAGTCACCAATCTAGATGTCGTTCGCGATTGCGCGGCCGGATGGATCGGTATGGTCTGTCATTCAGAAGAGATGGCCCTCTGGCTCGTACGCGCCATTATCGTCGAAAACGTCTTGGTCCGCCGCGAAGGACACACCATCTTCCTCCCCGCCAGCCCTGACTACCAACTCGGCCAAGAAATCAAAAATGTTGTCACCGTTGTTGCCAAAACCACCCACTACTGGATAGACCACATGCGGGGCAAAAAGCGGAAGAAGTGAGACAGAG
>WTJY01000475.1:2534-22603 GCA_011524645.1 Anaerolineales bacterium
GAGACAGAGACAGAGTAAGAAAAACTTTCTGCAATTCGAACGTACACGCAAGAAGAGAGATAGAGTAGAGAGACAGAGACAGAGCAAGAAGAGTGTCTGCGATTGGGATTTCAGTTCAAATGATCATTTCTATCTCTATCTCTAAGCGCAGCGTCTCTGTCTCTTTCTCTAAGCATCTCTTACACTTTCCTTCCCCCCCTAGTATAATCCCCTTATGGCAGAGTATGGTGAATCGTTAAGTGCGCGCGAAATGGATGTCCTCGCCCAATTAAAATTGGGGGCATCAAACAAAGAGATCGCGCAAAATCTTTTTATCAGTAGCAACACAGTCAAAGTTCATTTACGAAATATCAATACCAAGTTGGGGGCCTCTTCCCGTACCGAAGCGTTAGCGCGGGCACTTGAACAAGGGTTGCTAACGATCACGGCCGAAACACAAGATGAACCGGAGCCAACTCCGGCCGATGCATTATCACCAGAAGCAAATGCCTCCACAGAACCCACCACAGACGAAAAAGCCCTGTCCTCAGAATCCACAACCACCCAAACAGCTCCAGAGCAGGCAGAAGCGGCCAGCATTGCCCCAACCCAGTCCCCATCAAAAGAAAACCCCGCACCAGCCCCCACCCAACGGGTCAATATCTGGCTCATCGGAGTCATTCTTCTATTAACGGTATCACTCCTGCTAATCATTATTATTCCGCGATTTGGCGGCATCGGCACGGCCGATGTAAATAACCCACCCCTTGTACAGGACGAGCAAATCGACAATACAGAATGGTATCAGACCAGCCCACTTCCGGTTCCGCGTATCGCTGCCAACATGACTACAGTCGGTTCAAATCTCTATTTATTTGGGGGACTTGATGAAATGCAAACCGTGCAAAATGGTAGCTGGCGCTTTTCAATCGAAGACCGAACATGGTCCCCCATTCAAAATAAACCAACGGCCGTATCACATGCCGCCAGCGCAGAATTAACCGGCTTTGTCTATGTGATTGGGGGAAATACAGATGAGAATGGCACAAGGACCGACAATGTCGAAGTGTATAGCCCCGTTCGAGACCTCTGGCGCGCAGCTGCCGACTTGCCTCAACCTCTTAGCCAAGGTGTGGCTATTAGTGATGACCGCTCAATTTACTATATCGGTGGGCAAAATAGTGAACAAATCAGCGATCTTATTTATCAATATGATGAAGTGAGTGATAGTTGGCGAACCCTAGCGACACTACCTGAATCGATGCCTGATGCGAGTGCGGTCCTACGCGGGAATCGTCTCTACATCATGGGGGGGAGCGCAACGGCCGCCTGTTATCACTTTGATTTAACAACGGCCGTCTGGGATTCATGCGCCCCGTTACCAGAGCCGTATATCATCAACGGCAAAAGTTTTGTCATCAAGGATAAAATTTATCTCTTCGGCGGAAATTCTGCTGAAAGTAATCTCATTTACGATCCACAAAATGACAGTTGGTCCACACTTTCCCCCCCCCTAACTTTACCGAATGGATCGGCCGTCGCCCAAATCGAAACCCAAATTTATTTTTTTGGTGGTGAAATTGATGGAGCCCCCAACATGCAAGGGTATCGTTATGCCCCTCTTGTACACCAGTGGTTTTTGCCCAACGTCTCTATCGACAGCACCGAAACGGACGAAACGGAATAACCGCTTTTATTCAAGATGAACCACCGTCGTTAGCCCGATTTGATCTTCAACTGTCTGAGGGAGCGTTACCACAAATGTAGTTCCTTCACCCACCACACTACTAACCTCTATTCTTCCCCCTAGCAAATTTGTAAAAGTTTGACAGATCGCCAGTCCCAAGCCGGTCCCTTCATATTGCCGTGCCAGCGTATTATCCACCTGTTCAAACGGCCGAAAAATAGTCGCTATTCGCGCAGGGTCTATCCCGATCCCTGTATCCTGCACGCCGAAAACACAAACCGGTGTCCCATCATGGATTCCATACTCAACTTGCAAATAAATACGCCCATTATGTGTAAATTTAGCAGCATTACTCAGCAAATTTAACAAAATTTGCTTCACCTTTTGATAATCTGTACTTACGGTTAGCATCGGTGAAATCGGAGCCATGATTAACTCATTTCGATTTTTTCGCAAAGCAGGCTGAACGGTTGCCACAACTTCTTGAAGCAATGCGTCCACAGAAATCGTTTCGACATAAACCACCATTTTGTTCGCTTCAACTTTCGATATATCTAAGATGTCGTTGATCATTCCTAACAAATGACGGCCGGAAGACTCAATCCGTTCTGCGTCCAACTGTGAGTTCTCATACTTAGGCTCAGTGAGATCCTCTTGAAGCATTTCGCTGTAACCGATAATCGCATTTAACGGGGTACGTAATTCATGGCTCATCGTGGCCAGAAAAACGCTCTTAGCAGAGTTGGCACTTTCCGCCTCGCTCTTCGCCTGTTGCAACTCTTGGGTCCGTTTATCCACCAGCTCTTCCAAATGATGCCGGTATGATTCCAGCTCTGCTGTATTACTTTGCAATGTCGTTGCTTGGATTTCTAGCCTGTCCGTGTAAACCAATATTTGATCGACCGTTAGCCACAAAAACACCACGACCAACACATAAGCCACCCACACCACAATAATATCCATCATAAGCGGAGGACCATATGGCGAAACGATCATCCCCCGCATTTCCAGCATAAACAGTAATGTAGACAAAAAAGCCCCTAAGCTACCCATCCCAATCAGCCAGCGTCGCCCCATAAACAAGGCGAACAAAACAAGAACCGCATAGTTAATTTGCATAGAGGCTTCGCGGTAACCAAAGAGCAAAAACATGCTATAAAAATTGAGCAAGTAGCTCGGTAATAAAAATATTCCGGCCGACCAAACCAAAGACATCTTATGCAGAGCAACAAGTGCAGTGATACAAAAAACGGGAACAATGCCCACTACATGAGGTGAATCGCCTCGTAAAAACAACACCGCAATATACAGAAAAATCGAAGCAAACGTGAGAATGAAAAGAAAATTCGCAAACAGCCGGCGCAAACGATCTTCGTATGGATTACCAAGGAGAGGTGGATAAAGATATTGGCTGAGTTGATTCCACATAGTGTTCATGTCTACTTATTAATTCGATCAACTGATGCAATACCTTCGCCAATACAAAGCGTCTGATTGGATTTGCACCCCTCTCCCAACGGGAGAGGGGTGCACTTGATCCGACGCGAATTAAAAATCATTGAGCTATTGGCCGGAGATATTTTTAATTCAAGGAACAAATTTACCTTAAAGGGAAATCATTTGTCACAGCGTTCAAAAAATGGCGAAGGTATTGCTGATGATATTGGTTTTCCAAAAAAGAATGTATTTTCAGACAGTATGTCGACTTTATTGAACCGCCTTAGGACTAGTGCAAGAACCAAATCTTAGATAAACCGGTTTTCAGGAAGCGACGATTATCGATTTTTATGAAAACTGAAAGGTCTACCTACAAAAGTTTAGCAGATTAACCGTATGAAAACACAAAAAGTATGTCACATGTTCCTCTAAAATTCACGCTATTTGCAGATTCAGGACAACGTTATGCCCCTACGGCCGTTTGTGTTGTTGGTAGCGTAACTGTAAAGATCGACCCCAGCCAGCACATGTTGTCCTGCGAAATAAATCCGCCGCAACTCATATTTCCCTTCATCCTCCACAAATGCATTTAATGCAAAAATCGAACAGATGTAATCCATGAAAGTTACTGTTTTAAGCACACCACTTTAAGCATCGTGAAACAACCTTGCGAAAGAAATTGTATAGTCTACAAAGGCAGATGTGTGTCGTTCTGACTAAACAAAAAAGCGAGTCGGCCGCGTAAACCGACTCGCTCTAAATACAAAACCAAACAGCTTCGTTATGCACGGCCGACCGCAGTTTTCACCGCACGCGCAATCATCACAGGGGCCATCGCCTTACGATAGTCCGCACTGGCATGAATGTCACCCATGACATCATCCCCCAAACTATCCGCAATCGCCGCCGCAGCCGCTTTGATATTGGCATCGGTCATTTCTTGACCGACCAAAGCCGCTTCAACCGCATTGGCGCGGGTCGTAGCGGGCAATAGCCCACCGATCGCCACGCTAGCGGCCGTACACTTGCCATCCGCGACCGAAATAGAAGCGGCCGCCCCCACAATCGCATAACGAGACGCAGGGTTAGGCAATTTCGCGTAAGCGGTACCGGTACCGGCCGTTTTGGCTGGAACCGTCACACCGGTCAATAGCTCATCTTCACCCAATACGGTTTCAAACAGATCGGTAAAGAAATCATCCGCCCCAACTGAACGGCTACCATCCTCACCGGTAATTTGCATCGATGCACCCAAAGCGGTCAACACGGTCGGCAAGTCAGACGCAGGGTCCGCATGGGCCACATTACCGCCCACCGTACCACGATTCCGCACCATCGGGTCACCAATCATTTTGGCGGCCTCTGGCAACGCCTCGGGCACTTCTCCCGAGCTAGCAACCATCGCATGGGTCGTCAATGCACCGATCTTAACCGTATCTCCGTCAGGGCAAATCCCTTTCAAATTGTCAATACGGCTAATATCGACCAAACAACCCGGATCAGCCAGCCTCAGTTTCATGACGGGGATTAAGCTATGCCCCCCCGCCAAAAATTTTCCATCATGTTCTTTACGCATCGCGAGCGCTTCTTCCACAGAGCCCGCACGGTGATAATCAAATTTTGGTGGATACATATAAAAATTTCTCCGAAATTTTGAGTCATGATTGACGAACGCATCATGACGAGTAAATGACAGAACTCGTCATTCGTCACTGTCATTTAGTCTGCCGAAACGGCCGTGCCTTGCATGGCACCATGCAGCTTTTGTGCGGTCAATGGTATATCGAGATGAGAAATCCCCATCGGTTCCAAAGCATCCATCACCGCATTCGCGATGGTCGGGGTACTCGCGATTGTCCCCATTTCCCCCACACCTTTCACACCCAGTGGGTTGTGTGGTGATGGGGTAATGGTCCGGTCGATTTTGAAATCGGGGAACCCATCCGCACGTGGCACCGCATAGTCGAGCAGTGTCCCGCTCAACAGCTGACCATCCGCATCATAAACGGTATTTTCCCACAGGGCTTGCCCCACCCCTTGCGCGATACCACCAGAAATTTGCGCTTCGACAATCATCGGATTAATCACATTACCGACATCATCCACCGCGATGTATTTCAAGATTTTCGTTTCGCCAGTATCTTTATCCACTTCGACCATAGCGATATGGGCACTGTTCGGATAAGTAAAGTTGGCGGGGTCATAATAAGCGTCTTCTTCCATACCGGGTTCCATCCCTTCTGGTAAATTGTGCGCCGTATACGCCGCAAACGCCATCGCCCCGATACTGGTCGCCCGATCAGGCGCACCGTTCACATAGATATCACCCGTTTCTTGGTTAAAGACCATATCTTCTTCGGCCGCTTCAAGCTGATGGGCCGCCAGCTTGATCGCTTTGTCGCGCACTTTGCGTGCCGCCACAACCAAGGCACTACCACCGACCGAAGCACTCCGGCTACCATAGGTTCCCATCCCGTTGGTGATCACGGCCGTATCCCCATGAACGATATCGATATCTTCCGGTGGAATCCCCAGCTCATCGGCGACGATCTGAGCAAATGTCGTTTCGTGCCCTTGCCCATGTGTATGGGAACCGGTCAAAACGGTCACTTTGCCGGTCGGATGCAAACGAATCGTGCCCGCTTCCCAGAAACCGGTCACACCACCCAACGCACCAGCTACGGCCGATGGTGCAGGACCACTCGCTTCGATACAACCTGCAATACCGATACCGACCACACGCCCTTCAGCGCGCGCCGCATCTCGCTCTTGCAGCAAATCAGCGTAGCCCGCCAATTCTTCCGCTTTATCGAACAAGCCCGCGTAGTTACCACTGTCATAAGATAAAGCCACAGGGGTTTGGTAAGGAAATTCATCGGCCGGAATCGCATTCAAACGGCGAAATTCCATCCCATCCATGCCCAATTTTTGGGCCGCCATCATGACTAGACGCTCTAGCAAGTAAGATGCTTCTGGACGGCCGGCTCCGCGATAGGCATCAACCCAAACGGTATGAGACAGGGTTCCGATCGCTTTCCCGTAAACGGCCGGAACTTTATACAGACCGGAAAGCAAGGTAATGTAAAACGCGGTCGGAATCAAAGGGGCCACAAGAGACAGATACGCCCCATTATTGGCCCAAGTTTCGACACCGATACCGGTAATTTTCCCATCGTTATTAAAAGCCATCTTCGCCGTGGTCACATGGTCACGCCCTTGGGTGTCTGATACGGCCGCTTCGGAACGGGTCGATACCCATTTAATCGGCATATCTAATTTACGCGCAGCCCACGGAACCAATATTTCTTCCGGATAGTGGGGCAATTTACTCCCAAAGCCCCCCCCCACGTCCGGTGAAATCACGCGTAGCTTGTGTTCTGGCACTTGCAGTGTAAACGCACTCATCACCACCCGAATCAAGTTCGGGTTTTGGCTGGTCGTCCACAGCGTCATATCTTCAGTAAAGCTATTCCACTGCGCCACACAAGCACGGGGTTCCATTGCGGTCGCGATCAGACGTTGGTTGATCAAATCTAGCTCAATCACATGGTCTGAATCATTCAAAGCCGCTTCATATTCGTCTTTGGTCCCCAATTCCCACACATAGCTCACATTGTTTTCGATTTCGTCGTGAACTAGTGGTGCACCATCTTGCGCGGCCGCTTTGGCATCGGTCACGGCCGGAAGCGGATCATAGTCAACATCGATTAAATCCAAGGCATCGGCCGCGATATAAGGACTTTCCGCCACAACCACAGCGACACGATCCCCAACATGGCGCACTTTCTCCGTAGCGATCGCATTTTGCACCGGAATCTTCAAATCAGGCACCTGCCAACCACAAGGTAATGGTCCGATCCCGTCCGCTAATAAATCTTCGCCGGTAAAAACCGCAATGACCCCATCTAACGCCAACGCTTCGCTGGCATCGATGCTATTAATCGTGGCATGCGCATAAGGGCTACGTTTAATCGCCATGTACCCCATACCGGGTAACGACAAATTAGCAACATATTTCCCTTTCCCTTGAATAAAACGAGGGTCCTCAACACGTTTCAAACTTTGGCCAACATATTTGCTCATTAGTCACCTCCTCCCATGGCGGCCGCACCAGCTTGGATCGAACGAATAATGTTCTGGTATCCGGTACAACGGCAGATATTCCCCTCTAAACCGTGACGGATCTCATCTTCTGTAATATCGGGGTTGTTTTCCACCAATTTCACAGAGGACATAATCATGCCGGGGGTGCAATAGCCACATTGCAAACCATGCTCATTCCAGAACGCATTTTGCATCGGATGCAATTCCCCGCCGCTGGCCAACCCTTCGATTGTGGTCACATCGCTACCATCCGCCTGTACCGCCAAAACGGTGCACGCTTTAACCGCCATTCCATCCATATGCACGGTGCAAGCTCCACACTGGCTGGTATCGCAACCGATATTGGTGCCGGTCAGCCCGATGTGCTCTCGGACGAAGTCGGTCAATAGGGTACGTGGTTCCACGTCTTTGGTATATGCCTTACCATTGACTGTGATCGAAACTTTCATTAAGAACCTTCCTTATTATTGTTTGTCGTCGATTGTCGTTTTTCAAATCAATTGTTCACAAAACAAAAACCCCGCTAGCGGCCACGGCCGAGCGGGGTTGATTAAAAACTAAATTGAGTTTGAGCGGTTTTCCATAAATAGACGCGCAAAAAGGTATGTACAGGGCGTACACAATGGTTAGAGCTAATTTGTGAAAGGCGATTGTCCATTTACAGAGTCTAGAGTTTACAATGTAAGAAAACATTGCAACAATGTTTGTGTAATTGTAAAGAGTTGACAAAAATTTCTGTCAATTTATCTGTCAAGTTGCACAAACTTTACCAAAGCCTCTTGAATTGTCAAATCTTGCCTATCGTAAAATCTTTTCTCTAATCATCGTAACCCTTGATAAGCACACTCATTGCACCATGCCTTAATCAACCTCCGGACGCCAAAAAAATTTCCCGCGCTATCCCGCCTCTGCATATCTACCGCAGACCATCATTAGGTTTATATTTGCTAGAACAAATGGGGTGTAAATCCAATCAGACGCTTTACATTGGCGAAGGTATTGGAACCTGTACGAGATTATTTATAGTGATCGGCTTTGCGCTGTTTGGCCCGTTCTTCCTCCAGTTCTTTCGCTTTAGTCTGTTGCCGTTTTTTGAAGAAGGGGCATTTTTTGAGAAGGGGACTATAAGATAGCGCGAATTGTGATAAACCCGCTGATGATAAGCAAGGTGAGCAAATACCAGTCGGGGAGCGCTGACTCCCCTGTAATGAGTGGGTAAGCGGCACCGCCAAGGCCAAATGGGAGGAAAAAGACGGCCAATGCTTTGATTGCGTTGGTCTTGCGTTTGATTTTCTTTTCAAATTGTCTGCGTGGTGAAAAAGCATTGATGATAAAACCCCACGTCGCGTTCTGTTGTCGTTGGCGTTGTCTTTCTAGCTTTTTTTTGGAGGGTTTGTTGGTGTTTTGTTAGCCAAAGTCTGTTACCTATGCTGGATTCCGGAATAGATGGCCACAGTAATGACACCGGTTAGGACCACGAGGGTGATGTTGGCCTGGTATGGCAAAGAGTTTGGGTTGAAGAGTAATCTGATTAGGAGACTGCCGAGGACGAGAGTGATGAAGTAGATAATAGAGATTTTAAATCCTAAGATTTGTTGTTCTCGTTTTCTTCTCCACCAGGTTGGGAGGAGAGAGCGTGTTGATTTGTGTGAGTATTTTTTGGACATAGTTATTTATAGGGTGTGATGGGCGAATTGTCAATAGCCAATGGTAAATGGGGTGCACGAACAACCTGTCAGAAAAGTTAACATAACTAAAAATTCTGAACAAGCATATGCTTTGTTATCCGGTTTGCCCCGATTTTCGTGCCGGAGGCACGAAAATCGGGGCATTTAAAAGGGGTTTTGCTGCGGCGAAGCCGCAGCAAAACCCCCTTAGAGGGTAAAAAAATTTTGATGACAACTTGTTCGTACACCCCAATCTTCACCAAGACTTTGCACAACTGAATCAAGCCTTATAATAAGGCTCCGAAGATTTACAAAATCTGGTAACTGTTCACTCCCCCTAGCTGTGGCCGGTGTCCTCACCGAGCCACAAACGGTGCGGTGAGTCAAAACTGCTGCGGGAGGTGAATAATTACAAAATCTGACGGCAAAACTGGAAAGGACCTACCAACCACTACTAACAACTCAGCTAAAAACGTGTCAACAATTGGAGGTTATCATGGCAGATAAAAAAGAAATGACTGGAGACGTCTATTATCCCGCTCCAGAAGTTGTTGCCAGCGCACATATCCCAGATTATGAAGCGGTTCATGCCCAAGCGACCCGTGACTTGCCCGGCTTTTGGGGCAAAATCGCGGCCGAAAACTTTGAATGGTACAAACCGTGGAACCAAGTGCTCGATGACAGCAACGCCCCGTTCTACAAATGGTTTGTCGGCGGCAAAGTCAACATCGTACACAACGCCTTGGACCGCCATATGCGGACCGAAACCCGCAACAAAGCGGCCCTGATCTTTGAAGGTGAAAAGGGAGACAGTAAAGTCTATACCTACCAACAGCTTAATCGCGAAGTTTGCAAATTCGCTAGCGTCATTCGCGCTATGGGGGTCGGCAAAGGGGATCGGGTGACCATTTATATGGGCCGTATTCCACAGCTAATGATCGCCATGCTCGCATGTGCCAAAGTCGGTGCTATGCACTCGGTTGTGTATGGTGGCTTCTCTACCGAGGCGTTGCTCAGCCGGATCGAAGATAGCGAATCAAAGTTGCTGATCACCTGTGATGGTGCTTGGCTACGCGGCAAAGTAATTGAACTGAAAGATATCGCTAACAAAGCGGTTGATCGTGCTGGCACAATCGAAAATGTAATTTGTGTCAAACGAATCGGTCACGATGTAGAAATGGTTGCCGGCCGTGACCACTGGTACCATGACCTGATGGCGTTGCCGATCGCTTCGGCCAATGCCCACACCGAAATCATGGATGCGGAAGATCCGCTCTTTATTTTATACACCTCCGGCACAACCGGCCGGCCGAAAGCGATCCTACACACCCACGGCGGTTATATGGTCGGCTCTGCGACCACCCTGAAATGGGTCTTTGACATCAAACCGGAAGATGTGTGGTGGTGCGCGGCCGACCCCGGCTGGATCACCGGCCATAGCTATATTGTCTATTCACCGCTCGTCAACGGAGCCACCAGCTTCATGTACGAAGGAGCCCCCACCTATCCATACCCAGATCGCTGGTGGCAAATGGTGGAAAAATATAGCATTACGATTTTGTACACCGCACCAACCGCAATTCGCGGCTTAATGCGCTTCGGCGAAAGCTGGCCAAACCGTTACGACCTATCCAGCCTCCGCTTACTTGGCTCAGTCGGTGAACCGATCAACCCAGAAGCATGGAAATGGTATCATCGCGTCATTGGTAACGAAAAATGCCCAATCATGGACACATGGTGGCAAACAGAAACCGGTAACTTTATGATTACCCCGCTCCCCAGCGTGCCCCTCAAGCCGGGCTCTGGGACCCGTGGCTTCCCCGGTGTTCAGGTCGATGTGGTTGACGACGAAGGAAATTCTGTCCCCGACAACGAAGAGGGGTACTTGGTGATCAAAGCTCCTTGGCCCGCCATGTTGCGTACCCTCTATGGCGATCCAGATCGCTATGTCGAAACCTACTGGAGCCAGTTTAGTGAACAAGGTTGGTACATGCCGGGTGACAGTGCCAAACGGGACGAAGATGGCTATATTTGGGTCATCGGCCGGATCGACGATGTCATCAAGGTGTCAGGCTATCGCCTCGGTACGGCCGAAATCGAATCCGCCTTGGTTAGCCATGAATCGGTCGCCGAATCGGCCGTCATCGGTGTCCCAGACGAGCTACGTGGCAATATCATCAAAGCATACTGTATCTTGCGCCAAGGCTTAACCGGTGATGCCGCCCTTGAAAAGACCCTCAAAGATCATGTCGGCACCGAAATGGGGCCGATCGCCAAACCATCCGCCATTGAATTTGTCGATAGCTTGCCCAAGACCCGCTCCGGCAAAATCATGCGTCGCGTCCTTCGCGCCCAAACACTCGGGCAAGAAGTAGGTGACTTGTCTACCCTAGCAGACTAGGGGAAGTATGAATTAAGAAGTATGAAGTATGAAAAGAAACGCGCCATACCATTTGGCGCGCCCCCTTTCATACTTCATATCTCATATTTCAGACTTCAGATGTGGCGTTTTCTGCCAGCCACAACTGATTACTAAGCCGCTGGCGCGCCCGCGCCAAATGTTGGGTATAGGCTCGACTGTTATTGAGCAGACGTAAGCCGATTGTATCTTCAATTTCATCGACGATTTCGCGGCGAGTTCGTTTATCGATATACCCTCGATGCAGGATCGTGTATTCGATAAATTGCTGCTCAAACTCGGCCGTCATCTCGGCCGGATTGTGAATCATTTTTGCCGGTTTCATCCCCTCAATTTGGTCACGCAAATGATGACGGAGCAGTCCCGCTTTTTCTCCAATAGGGACCTCGGCCGTTGATAGATTGTGTTGTTGTGCAAATCTATTTAATTTCCCACGCAATATCGGAAAGTCAAATAGATCGCTAAGCGCCATTTCATCATCCTTGTGATAAGTCCCATGACGGAAAATGCGGCTCACTTCCTCACGGATAGTATCTTGTTGCTGCTCCGTTTGGGCCGTTTCAGTCGCCGTTTGGAGCTGGGTTTGCGCCGTTTGTAGGGCATTCTGTGGATCGGCCGAAGTCAAAATCTGATCTTGAATCTGATCCATCTCTGTCAACAACACCGCTTCCCATGACGGTAAGATCACCCGATTAAGCCATACCTGAAACAGCGGTGTCGTTGTCGAAATAAAGATACCGGCCAGAACAATTAACGGAATCGAAATAAAGCTCAGGGTCGCGCCGGTCCACCAGTGAAGCAAATGGAAAAGCAACAGCATCCCTCCCACTTCGAGCATCGCTCCGGCCGCCGCACGACGATAATCAGATAGCAAGATACGCTCTTCTAAAATCGCGTTGTAATCGATCAAGTAACGGCCGACCATCGCCAATCCGATCGCCGCCACCAAATCACTAAGCGGTTGGGGAATAGCATAATCAAAAAAGATATAGTTAAAGGTGGTAATTGTAGAGCCGACCGCAATAAGAATGCTCCCCCGCCAAATATAGGTTAACGGCCCTTTTTGGGGCGAATCGGCCGCTGTGTCTTGCCGGAGCCGCCACAAAAAGAACAAGGTCATATAAATCACGCCCAAAAAATAAAGGGCGTGAATATAGTAAACCGGCAAATAACGGGCTAAATAAAATGAGCCAAAAAGTCCATCTGTATTGGGCTGAATATTTTCAAAGGCGAAAAACAGGTTGGTAAAGCGATTAACGACCCCATAGGACACCCCGATCAAAACCACCAAGCCGGACCCCCAATGTTTCCAGCTCGGAATCGGCGTATCGGTCTGTGCGGTTTGGTGGGGAGCTAGAAAAACGATCCGAAACCAAACCCCCACGGCCGGTGGCAACGCCCACCATGTCGCCCGCAACCAGCCGATATACTCGTCCGGTGTCTGGCTCACAAACTGCATACTGATTCCTAACAAAAACAATGCCGCCAAAAGCATCGCCAGACTCGCATGCCAATCCAGCCGCTCATACCACGGCCGATCATTCAAACGATACGACCGTGTAGCGATATAAAGCGACAGCCAGAAAAAATACCCAGCAATCAATACCTCAATATGGAAAAACAGTTGCAACATAAATTGTGATCCCTCCACAAATAAACGTGGTTCCAAACAAAGAGGGCGCTTCGCGAAAGACAGAGGACGCTTCGCTAGAGACAGAGACAGCAATGGCTATCTAAATACTAAACACCCACCGCAGAAACACTTCTCACTCTCACCCTGTCTCTCTACTCTCTACTCTGTCTCTCTACTCACCACCGTAATCTCACCATTCCCCGCAATGATCGCAGAAGTAGCCATGTCGATAAACAACCCATGTTCAACCACTCCGGTTCGTTGCTTAATCAATTGATCCAAGCGCTGTGGGTCATCAATCGAATCAAAACGACAATCGAAAATCACATTGTTTTCATCGGTTCGCACCGCTTCACCATGATCATTTTGGCGCAAAATCGCTTCACAGCCCAACCCTTCCAAATACGGCCGTACCGCATCGGCCGCAAACGGGATCACTTCCACAGGAACTGGGGCAAGCGAGCCTAATATCGTCACATTTTTACTATCATCGCTAATAATAATAAACCGCTTGGCGGCCGTGGCAACCACTTTTTCCCATAACATGGCCGCGCCACGCCCTTTGATCAAATTAAGCTGTGGGTCGATCTCATCCGCCCCATCAACCGCTAAATCGAGTACCGGATGGGTATCGAAGCTGACCAAAGGAATCCCCCAACTGCGGGCGAGTTCGACAGAGCGAACCGATGTCGCAATCGCTACCAAATCGGTTAATTCTCCGCTCTTGTATTTTTCACCCACCATATTAATGAAATGCTTGGCGGTGCTACCGGTTCCCAAGCCAAGAGCCATGCCCGACCGGACTTGTTCGGCTGCTTTAGCCGCTGCTAATTTTTTCAAATCATCTTTTGTCATAGCCATGATAATTCTGTTATGTTTTTTGTGTTTGCTTATAAAAAAGCTTATATCTTGATAGGTAATAAAATGTTACGATAAACAAATTCAACTCAAGTATACCTTTGCGCAACGCATCAGGAAAAGCAAATGATAAACAATGGTCATCATACAGCCCTCTCACCAGAAGAGATCAAGCTGGGAGAGTTAACCCGCGTCGAAACAGCATTCGGTTCAGTCTTGCTTACAAATGTCGAGGGAAAACTGTGCGGTTTCTCCGCTCGATGCCCCCATGCGGGTGCCGATCTAGCGGCCGGGGATCTACACCGCAACCGGATTAGCTGCCCCAAGCATGACTGGAAATTTAATATCGAATCCGGCCGTACCGTTTATCCGGCCGATGAAGCCTGCCGTCTACGACGTTATCCTATTCAAATTATTGACGGCCGGATTTACATCCAAGAACGCTAAGCGAAGAGCTCGAAACTATAGCTGACAATCTCATTGACTTACCAACCAAACCCCAAGGATCTAGATATGGAAAAATCTCTTGAACCTCAAGCTATCCAATCAGACTCGGGGTCTACCACAAAGTTTATTTTTTATTTCTGCTGTATCTTTTTTATTTCTACTCTTATCGGCTATTTTCTGTGGCTTTCAACACCAAGCCCCTCTTTTTCCAGCAAAGTCAGCCCCGAAGTCATCACCGCGCTCACGGCCGAATCGATGGTCGATGTGACAATCGCCCTACAAGCGGATCAAGTCGAAACGGTTGATAAGACCAACCTGTTGGCACTACGACAACAGGTCGCGGCTGTACAAACGGCCGTATTAGATGACCTCTCTGCCATAGACTACACCGTTCGCACCGAGCTCAACTTGGTCCCCTTGCTCGCCCTTCGTGTCAATGAATCGGCACTCGCCACACTCGATCAGCATGATTTAGTAGCTCGTATCGACCTCGATATAGGTGGGCAAGGGGCGCTGTCGAGCAGTGTCCCTCTTATCGATGGGGATATTATGCGAACCCTCTATGGGTTTACTGGTAAAGATGTCTATGTCGCCATTCTCGACACCGGCATCGATACCGATCATGCCGATCTAGGCCACAACGTTTATCACCAAGCCTGTTTTCTTGACCTAGCTGGTGCTACAGACGGTTGTCCCAACGGAACCGCCCGTCAATTCGGCCCCGGTGCGGCCGAAGACAATTCGACCGTCTCCCACGGAACCGGTATCGCGGGGGTGATCGCCTCAGGCGGCAATATCTCCGCCCCTGGGTTGGCCCCTGATGTCAATATCGCGGCCATTAAAGTCATGAACAACTTGGTTTATTACGAATATGACTCGGAGATTATCGCCGCACTAGAGTACGTGTTAACCGATTTACCAGAAGTTCAGTTCATCAATGTCTCACTTGGAGATGGGCTGCTTTACACCGGTGCTTGTGATACCGCCAACGCATCCATGATCGGCATGGCGGCCGTGGTCGATGCGCTACGCGCCCGTGGCACACTTACATTCGCCTCGACCGGCAACAACTTCCAAAATGATAAAATCACCGGTCCTGCGTGTTTAAGCAATGTCATTGCGGTCGCCCACTCCAATATCGATAACGTTCAAGTTGAGCGTATCGTCGGGGCCGCCAACACCAACGATCAAACCGATCTCTTAGCCCCAGGGGAACAGATTCTCACGACAGCGAAAAATGACGCTCAAGTCACCGTCTCTGGGAGCAGCATCGCTGTTCCTCATGTGATCGGTTGCGCCGCCCTTTTAGTCGAAGCGGGCATTACCGATGTCGAAGAGGTTCTAGACTTGCTCAAAAGCTCCGAAACACGATTGCTCAATTTCTCTAGCGGGCTCGATTTTCCCCGTATCGATTGTGATATTCGTCGCTTATATGTTGATCAAGATGCGGCGGGAGCAAGCACAGGGCTCTCATGGACAGATGCTTATACCAATGTCCAAGATGCTCTAACAAGTGCGCGGAGCTATTCTGAATCGATTTACACCCAAATCTTGGTCGCCGAAGGGGTTTATTACCCCGATGTCGGGATCGAGCAAACGGCCGATTCTCCGACCGCAACGTTTAGCTTATCCAACAAAATCCATCTATTCGGTGGCTTCTCTGGACTTACGACCACCTTCACTTCACGCGACCCAGACATCTATGTCACCATTTTAAGTGGAGATATAGATGAAAATGATGCCAACACAGACGGCAATTTTATTGCGGAATCGATTGCCGATTTGAGCGGGACAAACGCCCATCATGTAATCACCAGTCTCTTAACCGGTACCGGCACGCTCGATGGGTTTGTTATCACGGCCGGCCAAGCCATGTCATCGGCCGTCCCCCACGGCCATGTCGGTGGTGGCCTATGGGTCAGTAGCACGCTCAATCTCACGCTAAACGATGTCATCTTCTCCGGCAATCAGGCGGAATACGGCGGGGGCTTGTACTGCCAAACGCCCCTAATCATCACCAACGCCAGCTTTGTGGGGAATCAAGCGGCTCATGGTGGGGGGACTTACGCCAACTGTGATCTCATCGTTGAGAAAAGCACATTCAGCGGTAATGAAGCGGCGAACTCAGGGGGGGGCATCTTAATCACCAACACCCATACCGTCACCTTAAACAATGTCGTCATCAACGGCAATGTCGCCATGACTGAAGGTGCGGGACTCGCCGTCGGTGTGGGACAAGCGACCCTCAATCATGCCACGATTCAAGGGAACCGGACAGACGGCCGTGGTGGGGGCATCTTCGCCCAAACCGGTATGACGGTCACCCTCAAAAACAGCATTGTTTGGAACAACCAAGACAGTGCCGGTAGTGGCACCATCACCGCCACTATCGCCCATATCGCCGCCTCACCGATCATCAGTTCAAGCTTGATTCAAGGCTCTGGCGGCAGTGCCAGCTGGGACCCACGGGCCGGTACAGACGGTGGAGGCAATCTCGATACAGACCCGCTCTTCCTCGCCGATATTGACCCGACCACCGCCCCTACGACTACCGTCGCCGTTTTTTTGCAAGCCGGTTCCCCAGTGCTCGACACGGCCGACCCGACGAGCTGTCTCGCCACCGATATTCGCGGCGTTCTGCGGCCGCAATTTAGCGGGTGCGGCATGGGCATATTTGAAATCGCCAACTATACCGATACCATTTCAGTCACCTATCAAACCACCCAAGCTCTTGTCACAATCCCCACAGCGATATACGATCAATTTCAAATGGAAACCAGCGATACCCCCTATGGTCCCTATACCATTTCACAAACCCTAAACGCAAATACCCCCATTCCACTCTCCACCGAATCGATCCACTATTATCGCTTTATCGGTTTGGTCAATCGGCTTGACGGCGGTGAAGTTGTCAAGACAATTGGGGTATTCAACTTTAACTTCGATTTAGGAAACTAAACGTTACAACGTATGAAATATGAAGTATGAAGTATGAAACGGGTCGCGACCCGTTTCATACTTCATACTTCTAACTTCATACTTCCCAAGACCCCATATGTCCCCCACCTCTCACAATCCCGCCTTACGCGGGATTTTCTTATTACTCACGGCCGTTCTGATCTTGTCGATTCAAGATGTCATTATCAAATCGATGAGTAGTGATTTCGCACTGTTACAAGTGCTTGTCATTCGTTGTTTGATTTCGTTACCGCTTGTGTTGCTCTATATCCGCTGGAATGGTGGGTGGGCACAGCTCAAGCCGAAAAATAAGAAGCTGCAATTTTGGCGCGGCGCATGGATGTTTACCGCCTATATATTTTTCTTTCTGGGGCTTCCTGCGCTCCCCTATAACTTGGTAACCGTCATCTTCTTTGTCTCCCCCCTCTTCATGACCGCCTTATCAGTCCTTTTGCTCGGTGAAACGGTCGGCTGGCGACGCTGGGCGGCCGTCTTTGTCGGCTTTATCGGGCTACTGATTGTCATCAACCCCCTTGGAACCCAAGCCACTTTTAATTTCGCCATGATTTTGATTTTGGTGTCGGCACTTTGCTATGCGTTTAGTATCACGCTCAACCGTAAAATAGAGGATAGTGATGCAACCACCGCTTTTTATACGATGTTAGTCTATTTTATCGGCGGGTCCGCATTAACCCCATTCGCGGCCGTTCTCGATATCGAGTCAACTCACCCCAGTCTTGTTTTTTTGACCAATGAATGGGTTTCCTTATCGGTTGCCGATGGCCTATTGTTTGTCACCATTAGCCTCTGCTGGTCGATTGGCATGGTGCTGTTATCGGCCGCCTATCGCTCAACCCGTGTGGCAATTTTGGCTCCGTTTGAATATTTCGCAGTGTTATATGGACTCGCGCTCGGCTTCTTAGTTTGGGGTGAAATCCCCGCCCCGACCACATTAATCGGCCTCGTGTTAATTGTGGGTAGCGGGTTGTTTATCGTGTACCGAGAAAACCAAACGGCCGTGCCCGTCACGACATAACCACCCACTCACACACATCCACGTCCAACCGTAGGGGGGAATGGCGCGATTGTGTTGTGGAATCGCATCCTTTCGGCCCCTACGGGTATTTATGATTGTTTGCGCTACACGGCCGTTTACGCCGTCACATCGCGGATGATGCGTTTTTACGCGGCCGCCACGGCCGGTGCCACGCTGGGGTGCTTAATCACACCCTGCTTCACCAACAATTCCGCATTCAACACAGATCCACTGGCCGCCCCGCGCAGCGTATTGTGGGTAATACATACAAAACGCAAATCAAACACAGGACATTCCCGAATCTTGCCCACCGTCCAAGCCAATCCATTGCCTGCATCGCGGTCTAAACGGGGTTGCGGCCGGTTTTCTTCATGGCGATAAATCAACACTTTTTCAGGGCTGCTCGGCAAGCTCTGGATCAATTCAGACGGCATCCAATTGTCCATCGTAATAATCGCTTCCTCGACAGACACTTCACGGCCGAGTTTCACCGCCACACTCGCCATATGCCCATCGATCACCGGCACACGGTTCGCATGCGCACTTACTTTAAGCGGTGCCATATCGATCTTTCCTTCCGCATTGAAAGAACCAAGCAATTTAAGCGGTTCGCTTTCTAGCTTCCCATCTTCTTTGCCGATATGGGGCACAATATTGTCCAAAATATCCATCGAAGAAACACCCGGATACCCCGCACCAGAAACCGCCTGCATCGTGGTCACGACAGCCAAATCTAACCCATACGCATCCTGCAAAACCTTCATCGGCAACACTATGCTGGTGGTTGAGCAATTAGCATTCGCCACAATAAACCCATCCCACCCATACGCTTCTTGCTGGTGTGGGATCAGCTGGCTGTGTTCCGCATTCACTTCAGGGATCAACAACGGCACATAGGGGTCCATCCGATACGGTGACGCATTGGTCAAAACTGGATAGCCAGCTTTGGCAAATGCCGCTTCCAATTCACGCGCATCACCGGTCGGCAACGCCGAGAAAATAATATCAACATCCAAGTTCGGTTCAGTCGGTTGCACGATCATATCGGCCACAGATGCGGGCACATCCCCAGCCATCAACCAATTCACCCCTTCCCCATACGGCCGTCCAATCGTCCGTGGTGATCCGGTCAACGCCGCAATTTCAAACCACGGGTGATCGATCAATAATTCAACAAAACGCTGTCCCACAGAGCCTGTCGCGGCCAAAATACCTACTTTTAATTTTTCCATGATGAAATATCTCCAAATTTAATAGAAAGAGAAAGAGACGCTTCGCTTAGAGTAAGAGGAAGATCAACCTAAGCAATCTAGCTACGAACCGCAGAACATTCTTCTTACTCTTACTCCCTTCTCATTACTTCCTGCCCTGCGTACGATTTCGTAAGATCCGGCCGGGATCACAGCACAAGATTTAAAACAAAAACGCCACCGCCCATGCATCTTCAAGAGATACTGTTGGGGCGATGGCGGTAGCAAGTCTTATCTATAAAACCGACTGCAATCAAGCGAATCGCGGTTCCACCCAACTTCGACACGATTGTTTTGGTATAAAAACCGTATCCTTGGGAGCCGATAACGAGGCTAGACGGGGTCTCTTACTCGAACTCTTTCGGAGAACCACTCACGGGGGGTTTTCAATTTCAGCTTGTTATTATCGCTTTCAGCCGCTGACGATAACTCTCTAATACAAGGGGAAAAATTTACTCGTCCCGCTTAACGTTTTAAGCATATTTAACTGGGCCGAATTATAAAGAGGTTCGGTCTCAGAAGTCAATAGGGATTAATGATTTGGGTGTGTGGATTTTTTGTTGATAGGTTCTGCAATTCTGCCCCCCAACGGCC
>WTJY01000043.1 GCA_011524645.1 Anaerolineales bacterium
AAATATCTCGGGCCGATCGCTCAATTGTTTTTAATTCGCGTCGGATCAAAAGCTCTCCTCTCCCGTTGGGAGAGGGGCTGGGGGAGAGGGTTAATCCACCTCCCCCAATCCCTCCTCCTGATAGGAAGAGAGCAAATCCAATAAGTTGATTAATTTGGCGAAGGTATTGGTTTCCCATTGACTATTTTTACTTCTGATCTTAACAACTCCCAAAAAGAATACCAATCCTTCTTTGCACCCACTTAGGGGCGGGGTAAAATCTAGCTATGTCGTTTTTCTTGATTTTCGAATTGGCGGTGATCGCCATATTTTTCATGATGTTCCTACGTGGCTCCAAATTTGTTTGGGGAGTTGGGCTATTGACGGTCAGCTCGGCCGTTTTGCTCAATGAGTTTTTGAATGTGTTCGGCCGTGAGCAGACGATCACTGATATGGGGTTATGGTATAACGTCATTGGCGGTCTGTTGTTCGCTGGGGCCGCTTTATGGCTCTGGGGGATAATTCGGCCGCATGCGGTTGCTGAAGTTGAACCGGAAGGATTTGTCTATCAACGGCCGACGCGCAATCATCAAACAGACGAATCGAATGAAGAGCTCCTGTCCCGTCGCGCCGCTTCGATGTCTCGCGAAGTGTCTCCTTATGACCGCCAGTTACTCTACAATCAAATCTATCAAAATTTAAGCCCTGACGATATTCTTGACTTAATTTTCGATATGGATCTTGTTGAGAACGAGGTGGTTTCACCGACCAATGATATGTCTCAAACGATTATTAACGTGATGGATACCGCCTATGAAGAAGGGCGGATGAGTGATTTGGCGTTGGCGGTTGAGCGGATTTTAACGCCGGTCCCCCCCGATCATTTCCCTCGATTAGAGCGTTTAAACGAAGAGACCCCATCGACCGTTTTGCGCCGTTATTTGCTCGCTTTTTACTTTTTGGGTGATTTGCAAGACATGGCGGCCGAGCTAGATATTGATTGGGAACGGTTGGGCTTGGGCAGTAAGCAAATGAAGGTTCGTAATTTGCTACTTTATCTAAAACGACGCGGCCGTTTGGCGGAACTGCTTGACTTAATGAAGAGTCGGGTAGGAAATAAATAACTTTGATCTGAGAAAATTTTACTATGTCTATTCGACGCATGATCCCGTTTTTGTTGCTCAATATTGTGGTTTCGGCCGCTGTTGTTTTGGGTATTTTATATTGGTGGGAGGGGAGTCAGGCGGATGAAGCGGCCGTGGCAGCCGCTCGGACCAATTTAGAAGATTTGGTTCAACCCACCAACACCCCCCTTTTCCAAGCTGAGGTGGCGACCAGTACACCAGAGCCAAGCCCGACTGTTGAGCAAACGATCTACACAGTTCAAGCGGGGGATACATTGGGGAATATCAGTGAAACCTTCGAAGTTCTATTGGATGATTTAATGCGAGCCAACGGCTTGTCTAACGCCGATTTCCTACAAGTTGGCCAAGAACTGATTATTCCGATTAACGGGTTTGTGGAAGCGACCGAAACCCCGATCCCGACTGAAACCCCATCGTCTATTCCGACACCGATCGCGACGATTACGCCATCACAAGGGGCGGTTGTGCTTGAAATCCGCGAGGTGATCGGCGTGGGTGAATTGGTTGAGGAAGCGATCTCTCTGGTTAATGTCGGTAGCCGCCAAGTCGGTTTACAAGGGTGGACCTTGGTGGATGAAGATGGGTTTGTCTATACCTTTGATCAAGTGACACTGTTTGGTGATGGGGCCGGTATTTTGATTCATACCGAGGCGGGAACGAGTACCGCATTGGATCTGTATTGGGGGCTAGAGGAATCGATTTTGCAACCGGGCGAATTGGTGCGTCTGATCGATGCGGAAGGGACTGAACAAGCCAGCTATTTGATTCCGAATGATGCTGGTGAAGAGGGCGACAACTAATGAAAGTTCGTAGCATTGTGAGTCATAAAGGTGAATTGTTCGCTTATATGCGTGGGGACCAGCTATTCACCCTAGAAGGGGAGTTAAGCGGCCGGATTGATGGAGACTATATGGTCGATTTAGCCGGCCGGAAAATTTGGCGTCTGCGCGGTGATGGCATTTATGCCTTAGACGGGTTCGAGCCATTCGGCTATATGAGTGAACCCCGTATCGAAAACGAATTTTTAGACTAAAACAATAGGCTTTATCGGAGATAAAGTGATAGGGATGAAGGATAGGGATAGGGAGATGCCTTTGTTCAGGTGGTCTCTCTATCTCTATCTTCTATCATGGTACAAAACCTGATAGCGAATGATTGCTGAT
>WTJY01000452.1 GCA_011524645.1 Anaerolineales bacterium
ACATGTTTTGGCTCTATGTGCTCTTTTGCTAGTTGGAGAAAGAGAACCCTGTGCAAATCCTTGGAGTTTTAGAAAAAACAGCTTTTGCCAAGACTTGTTCTGCGTGAAGGTGAAGATAAAATTGTACAAACTCTGCTAATCTTGCACTTTAAGGAAAAATTTCATGACTGTTCAAATTACAGGAAAACATCGTTCGAAGATCGGCCCGTTGCAAACACCATCGGCCGAAACGATTGAATATGCCAAGAATCTCAATTTGCATGAACTAGGCCCTGGCCATTTGGCGGTGGGGGAATGGGAAGCGGCGGGGCTCGCGTTGCCCAATTTACCCGTGATTCGCGAATATCGCTTAGAGCGGATTCGGAAAATGTTACGCAAATTTGATTATTCAGGGATTTTGTTGTTTGATCCTTTGAATATGCGCTATGCGACCGACAGTACCAACATGCAATTGTGGATTACCCATAACGCCAGCCGGTATGTCTATGTGGCGGCCGATGGCCCAGTAATCATGTTCGATTACCACGATTGTGAGCACTTGAATGTGCATTCCCATGTGATCGATGAAATTCGGGTGGCGACCGCGTGGTTCTACTTTGCGGCCGGTGATCGTTATGAAGAAATGGCGGAACGGTGGGGGGCTGAAATCGCCGACCTAGTTAAACAGTATGGCGGTGGGAATCATCGGATGGCGATTGATAAATGTAACCCTGAAGGACTTCATGCGCTCGAAAAACGGGGCATCGAAGTGTTTAATGGGGAAGAAGTGATGGAACTAGCCCGTGCGATTAAATGTGATGAAGAGATCGTGGCGATGCGCTGTGCGGTCGAAGCGTGTGAACGATCAATGGATGTCATGCGGGATCATATGGTGCCGGGGGTGAGTGAACAGCGACTGTGGAGCTATCTCCATGCGGAAAATATCGCCCGTGGGGGGGAATGGATCGAAACCCGCTTAATGGCTTCTGGGCCACGCTGTAACCCGTGGTTCCAAGAATGTAGTAGCCGGATCATTGAAGATGGGGATTTGGTCGCATTTGATACTGACTTGATCGGCTCTTACGGGATTTGTGTTGATATTTCGCGGACGTGGATTTGTGGAGATAAGCCACCGACTGAAGAGCAAAAGACGATTTACACGATGGCTTATGATCAAATTATGCACAATTTGGAGTTTCTTAAGCCGGGAACCACTTTCCAAGAGCTGAGTCAGAGTACCTTGTGCTATGACCGTAAAGATTTCCGCTATTACTCTTGTATGTATCATGGGGTGGGGTTGTGTGATGAATATCCGGCGATTCCGATGCCGTGGTCATGGGATGACTATGGCTATAAAGGGGTGCTGGAACCGGGCATGGTGATGTGTGTTGAAAGTTATGTCGGCCGTCAATCGGGTGGACCGGGTGTGAAGTTGGAGGATCAGGTGTTGATCACGGAAACCGGTTATGAACTGTTATCACGCTATCCATTTGAAAAAGGGTTGATGCTGTAGGTTTGGTGAAACTTTTGGCGTAGTCGCTGCCTGTGGCGAGTCGTGATTTTGAGCTAGGAATTTTGGTATCTATCCTCCCACCCCTATTCCGTTCTGATGTGACATTGTCTATTTATAAGGAAACTTGATGACATCGATTGAAGTTGGCACAGATGAAGTTGGCACAGACCGTTTGATTTTGTTTTATGGAGCTGGCTCGGGATTGGGGAAAAGCACATTGGCCGCAGGTTTAACCGCACAGTTGTTACAGAGTGGGAAAAAGGCACGGCTTGTGGAAGAGCATGATATATATACTATTCAAGTGTTTGAGCCGTATGTGCAACGGGTTCAACAAGGTTACGCCGACGATGCTGTGACGCTAGCCCTGTGCTGTAAACGATATGTTCAACAGCTGGAAGAATGCCTGCCAGAGACGGCCGTGCTTGACTCAATTCTTCCTTGCTGGGATTGGCTACTATCGGCGGATTGCGCACTAGATGCTGTTGTACGTTTTTCTGATGAGTTACAAAAACAGCTTGCCAAGTTAAACCCTCTGTTAGTTATCGTTGAAGGGGATTATGATCGGGCACTTGCCCGGGCGATCGCGGAACGAGGAGAGACTTGGGTGCTTGATCAAGCTGAAGCGCGAACTGGAGAACGGTGTATCGGCGCGTTTCGCGATTATCAGAAACAATTGAGGGTGGCAATGGAGCCGTTATGGGCATCATGGCGATATGAGTATGTTTGTGTAAATACAACTGATCAAGGAATTGAAAAATCGCTACAAACTTTACTCAACGCGCTTTAATCAAAACAGCGTG
Source organism: Anaerolineales bacterium (assembly GCA_011524645.1). GTDB lineage: Bacteria > Chloroflexota > Anaerolineae > Promineifilales > Promineifilaceae > WTJY01. Next base: position 2,293 of record WTJY01000452.1, read on the forward strand.
CTGTTTCAAATGACCTAGAAAATAAATATCTCATGAATAGCCCGCATAAAAGAGGGGGTGATGTGTCCCTGTTAGCTGTCTCTTAAAGTTTGATCTCTATAATCCTCAAGCTGTTATCATTTCTATTGTGTCGAACGGAAAATTGCTTGGATGATTTATTTATGAGACGTTTCAAATTTTGTTTGGGAATTATTTTAATCTTGATTCTGGTGGGGATGAGTGGGAGGCGGACAACGGCCGTTTATACCCCTGAAACCCTCGATATCGGGATGAGTAACAATGCGGAAATCGGTTATAACACGGCCGCGCAAACGGGGAACCGTTATCTCAACCAATATCTATCAGGTGGTGTGACCGGCTCTGGTTGGGCCACATGGAATAGTAACGGGGATTTCGCTTATTACTATATTCGGGATATCAGTCAGCGTGATATGGTGCCGGTGTTGACCTATTACAATATTTTGCAAAGCTCACCGGCTAACCAGCAAAATGATTCAGAGCAGGATCGCGTTCGGCAAAACTTGGCAAGTCGGAGCATTATGACCTCTTATTGGGATGATGTGGCCTTGTTCTTTGCGAAAGCGGCCCAGTTTCCGAACGCCACGGTCGTTGTTCATGTAGAGCCGGATATGTGGGGCTTTATGCATAAGATGACCTCGGGTGATGATGCTTCCCAATATCCCCATACCGTTTATGTTGGTGGGACCGGTATTGACGCGCTGGCGGGCTTGCCTGATACGCCACAAGGGTATGCGCAGGCATGGTTTGCGCTACGCACGGCCGCGCAGGCGGACCATGTGCAGATCGCTTATCACCATAGTCGCTGGGGAACCGATAGTGACTATGCTTATTCGAACCCCGATAACGCCACATTGCTCAGCTATGCCAATCGTTCCGCTCAATTTTATAACTCACTCGGCCAAGAATTTGATCTGACTTTTGCCGAGGTGCGGGACCGTGATGCGGGTTTTTATCAGTTTATTTATGGTGATCAAGGGGCGGCCTGGTGGAATGAAACTGATTACAGCAATCAGATTACTTATTTCGGCCGTTTTAATGAGCGGACCGGCCAAAATATCATGCTGTGGCAGGTACCATTTGGCAATACGGTTAAATCGGAGGTCAACAACAGTTGGGAACGGTATCAAGATAACGCCGTGCAAACACTGATCGGTGAAAGTGACTACACCACTCTCAAGGCGTATCGCGAGGCCGGTTTAATCGGCATTATTTTTGGTGGTGGGGCGTTTGGCGTGACCCAGCCGTATACCGATGGGGGGTATTATTACGAGCAACTGGCCCGATATTATAGCAATGGGGCGTTGGCTTTAGAGTCCCCAGAAGCGGCCGCGACGATAGAGGTGACGACGACCTATAGTGGTCATCCGGGCGAAGGGGCGACATTTAGTTGGACGACCGATCTGGAAGGGGTGACTGAATATGAAATATGGTCAGATGATACGGCCGATTTTACCGTAGGGACCGACTGTGCGGCCGCAAGTAACTGTCAATCAAACGGGACCGCCACGTCATTTTCTCCCGCGACACCCGCATCGGGAACGGTTATCTATTATAAAATTGTTGCGGTGGCTGGCGATCAGCGCGTTGTTTCGAATAGTGTGCTGACATTTTCATTTGCTGAGCGGATTTACTTGCCTTGGAGCCAAAAGTAATGTGATTTCGGTAAACAATCTGCCAAAATTTACCGCTTATCCAGCGAATCGGCTTAAAATAGGTCATTAAGAGTATCTTCTATCTCTAATTTTCGACCTGTGTTTGAAAAATTGACGGGGGATCATTGTCGATAAAGTCTAAAGATTAGGATCAATATTGTGAGTAAAGAAAAAGATCACGAGGAGCACTACATAGACGATGACCGCAGCCATGAACCGGGGAGGGGCAAGATGGCGTTGGCCCGCTCTTTGCCTCTATTGGTTTTTACTTTGTGCTCGGTCGCCCTTATTTCGATTATGGCGATTCGGAATTATCAGCGGTTTAGCGGTTCCGCGACGATGTTTGATAGCACCGCGACCGTTTGTAGCGGTATTCCGTCACCCGATGCGGCACCGTTCACCCCAGAAGATGGGGTGCATTCGACGGTGGCGTTTTATATTTTTAGCAACGGGCTGATTCGGGCGGACAATAGCTATATCCCAGAGGCTTGGCAACCGGATAGCTTGGATCAGGTTGAATGGGTGCTCTGTATCAATGGGGACCGGCCGGCGTATCGTGCGTTATGTGAAAATGATGCGATTGTGAATGAGTACGGCCGTGAACTGCTCGTCACCCTGCGAGTGGCACAAACGGCCGATATCCTAGCGATAGAAACGATTACCAGCGAAGATATTGCGGCGGTTGACTGCTGGGATGAGCTACCGACCCAACCTCCTCCAGATCCGGAATCGATTGAGCGAGTTTCGGTTGAACAGGTTGAGGCGTGGTTAGAAAATTATAGTGCCAACTTTGGCCAATAATAAGATTTGATGTCTACACACGACCTTTTATCTATGAAGATAATATTTTATCTTTGAGGACAATCTTTCCGCGTTGACCTTTGAAAAGGGCCAGCCATTCTCAATCTGAACCAAAGGAATCGCTTTTTATTGTCGCCATAGGCGACCGTTGCCTCAAAGAGCTATTTCGGAGGCGAAGCCGCGAAAATCGGCATGGAGGGGGTGAATTGGTTGATTTTGACAGCCAAAATCGACTTTAGATTGAGAATTGCTGAAGAATGGTGAAGGTATTGGTAATAGGATCCTAAAATAAAAAACGCTGACTGGTAAAAGAGGGGTCTCACCAGTCAGCGCCACACCAAGGAGGAAAAGCTATAAACAGAATAATAGTAGATAAACCTTACGAAAAATCTTCTAATTCTGACGATCTTGATTTTGCCCGTTGCGCCAGCGCCATAACAGACCCACCGGATACCCGAGCATCTTGGCCACATCGCCAACCACACGTAAAATCGGGATTAAAGCGAATGCACGTACACGGCTCGGCGGCCGCCAGCCCTGAGTCATCGGCCATAACCGTTGTGCCGGCCGCCAACAATATCCCAGCACGCCCAACACCAACAGGAGCAAGCCAAACCGCTTGTCCCGCCATAACAAACTGCCGATAAACGGTAAGCCGACCAAATATGTCCCGTACCGAATCACATGTCGTTTGGGCCATAAATTCGCTTTGCCATCACCACGGGCATACAAATAATATTGCTTATAAAAAGCGCGCAACGAGCCTCTAGGCCGGAAATAAGCGACCGCATAAGGAGCAAAAGCGAATTCCCCCGCCTCTTCTTTTAGAGCCATGTCAAATAGCAGATCCTCACAATAGTCGATCCATTCCGGATAACCACCCACTGCGCTCCACGTACTTTTTAGAAATGCGATTGATCGGCTTGAGGGTAAAAATGTTTTCGGATCAACATCTGCTAGTCCCGGTAAAACTGTTGCTCCCATCACCACTTCAAAATCGGTATATGGATCACTCTCAAACCAGCCACTAACCACCTGTGCCCCATCTTCTTCTATCGGCCGGATTAACTCTTCAACCCAGACCGGTGACAAAACAACCCCCGCATCTGTGGCGACGATAATTTCGCTACGAGCTGCTTCAATTGCAATATTCCGCCCTTCACTGATATTCGTACCCGGTGCGCTAATAATCTGTATCGGTAGCCAATCCGCATACTCCTGCAACACCCCCAAGGTATTGTCAGTCGAGCCTCCGTCAACGACCACGATTTTATCAGGCCAACGGGTCTGATCTGCAATCGAATCGAGCAACGGCCGGAGCGCGTCCCCTTCATTTTTGACAGTAGCGATAAGCGAAACTTGCATAGACTCTATTGTATGCTAAGGCGACCGGAAACGGTAATCGTTTTCCTTATTCATCATCTAAACGGTTGATCGCGTGAATCGCTTCGGCCGCTTGATGAGCCACAACCGATAATAAAATCTTATCTTCTTCGCTAAAAGATTTTCCGTTTGCTTTGTTCAACCCCTGAATAACCCCCAACACAACCCCTTTGCGAACCACCGGCGTACACAGTAATGAGGTCGTTTTGAACCCGCTATCACGGTCTACCGTCTGTGAAAACCGAGGATCGAGATTTACATTTGGTACCAAAACAGACTCTTTGTTACGAGCCACCCAGCCCGCAATCCCTGTGCTAAGCGAAATGCGGTGCCCCAGCAATCGATCTCTCGCCGCGCCATGAACCACCACAAAGGCCAATTCATCTTCATCTTCATCAACTAACATGAGAGACCCATCTTTTGATCCGATACTTGCCAGTGATGCTTCTAAAATCGTATCAACCAGAGCGAAAACATCAATGTCTGGATTCGAAGCATTGTCTGTAAAGCGATGCAATGTGTGCAATGCATTAAAGGCTCGCCGTAAATTATCAACTTCTTGGCGCAAAAGATGATTGTTTTCGCGTAATTGTTTAACTTCTGGAGTGGTGGCACCTAAATGGCCGGTATTTGTTCGCAACATCGACTTATCCTTAAGAGGTTGTTCATCAATACAATACCTTCGCCATTTTTAGACCGCTGTGACAAATAATTTGCCTTTAGGGTTAATCCACCTCCCCCCTCCTGATTTGATAGGAGGGGAGCAAATCGAATGAGTTGATTGCTTTAGCAAAGGTATTGTCAATAAGAGCTGATTATTTATTAATTGAAAACCTTGTGTAAATAGGACTAACAAAACATTTTTCTAACAGGCTTTCTAAAATAGTACGGTGATACTGTTTAGATAGTTGACCTCATTTCATAGCTTAACATAAACGGCCAAAAAGAATCAAGCTAACCCGAATTTCTGCCACGGCATTTCAATAAAATTCATTTTGTAATTATTCAGCACCTTACTGAAATTGAATAATAAGCTATCTTGGCAAGTATGTTGACCCGACAAAATATTTATGACCTGTATGCGCGAGGACCAGAGGCGATAGCCGATGTCATAGTGTTGCCCGAACAGTCTGCGGCCGGTCTCCCGACCGTTGCCACGGGTTGAAAACAAGTGTGGGCCCGCGTCGTGGGTGGGATAAAAAATAGCAGGTCTATATTTTGATTGTTGTAGAAATAAATAACCATTGCATAATCAAGGTCATTTCTGCCTTTTGCCATGCAGATTAGGAGATATCTTGACAGAGTTAAATACTGAATCCCTGATTTTCTTTGTCGTTTTTGGACTATTAAGTATACCTTACACAGGTTACCTAACTTATATGGCTTGGAAGTTTCCTGACAAACTTACAAACCTTGTAAAAGACATCACAAATGTAGATGAGAAATCAGCATCTTACAGGGTATCGATAATGGCTTTATTTGGCCCTTTTGCTACGTTCTTTTTCTTTTTCGTCTCGATTATTGGTATTTTCAATTCTCTTTAGGTGAATTGTAATGCGGTACCCCAGCCCCCATCTCGAGTGAGGTGTTCCCCGAACGGTCTGTGGCCGGTCTCTGACCGTAGCCACGGGGTGAAATCAAGTGTGGGCCCGCATTCGAGGTGGGATGAAAAATAGCAGGTCTGTGACCGGCACAATTGTAGAAACACCCGT
>WTJY01000003.1 GCA_011524645.1 Anaerolineales bacterium
GAACCATAGGTTCAACACCTGTATAATAGTTGCCTTTTTTAACTAAAAAAGTCAGTGAGCCAAGCGGTGAGTTGATCAAGCGACACTTGGGTCTGGTCACCACGATTACGATCCATCGGCCGTACAGTTGCGACCCCTTGTGCGATCTCATCTTCACCTAAAATCAGGGCCACATCAATCGCATATTTATTGGCTTCCCGCATTTGGCTTTTCATGCTCCGTTTGGTCCGAGCAAACGCCAAACGTGTTCCGATCCCAGCGTCACGCAGTTGATAGGTCAACTCGACCGCAGTCGCTTTTGATTCCCCACCAAAGTGGGCGATAAAAACATGGGGTTCGTCAACGGCCGGTGGTGTAATTTTCTCTTCTTTCAAGCTAAGCACAGCCCGTTCAACCCCAAGCCCGAAACCGACACCAGGGGTACTGGGTCCACCAATCGCTTCCGCTAAGCCATCATAACGGCCGCCGCCACACAACGCAGACTGCGCACCAATGCCTTCATACCAAACTTCAAAAACCGTTTTGGTGTAGTAATCAATACCACGCACCAAACGGAAATTAATCGTATAAGATTGACCCAAACGGTCCAGCAAGCTACGTAATTCGGCAAAGTGAGAGGCACAATCATCACATAAATAATCGATAATCTTTGGTGCACCAGCTAACAGCTCATCAAGCTTCGGGTCTTTGCTGTCAAGAATACGCAGTGGGTTAAGCTTTAAGCGCTCTTGATCAACCGGTCCCAGTTGATTCAAATGGTCGCCCAAATATTCTTTCAACGCTTTGATGTAGATCGGCTTACATTTTGGACATCCTGTGCTATTGAGCTGGAATGTCAGCGCCCCGTACCCCATCGCCTTGTAAAGGCTCATGGCGGTCATCATGATTTCCAGATCGGCCGCAGGGTCTGTTTCACCTAAAATTTCACAGTCAAATTGGGTATGTTGGCGGAACCGGCCAGCTTGTTGCCGTTCACGGCGAAACAAGGGACCAAAGGTAAAGATTTTTACCGGTTGTGGCAGGTTATGCATCCCATTTTGGCAATATGCGCGAACCAATCCGGCCGTAAACTCCGGCCGCATCGTAATATATTTCCCATCTCCTTCATCGATGGTATACATTTCCTTTTTGATAAAAAAGTCAGATGCCTCGCCTACACCACGGGCAAACAGATTGGTCGATTCCAAAACCGGTACGTCGATACGCTGAAAACCGGCACGTCGCGCCACATCAGCCGCCGTTGACATAATAAAATCCCAATACACCCGATCTTCGGGCATAATGTCTTGAAATCCCGGTAAACGCTTGATTTCGCTCACAAAAAAGCCTCCACAACACAGAACGGCCGACTACTCTCTACACAAAAAGTGGGGTCGGCCGTTGTTTTGTTTTTAATTCAGAGACAAATTATACATCTATTCAGGCACAAGTCACAGCATGAAACATATGTTCATATAGATTTCATGAAGATATCCGCAATGATCATGAAGTCAAGCCGAATGGAACAAGCACCAGCACCGTGATCGCCCCCAATGCCAGCCCCGCCAAAACTTGAGCCATCGTATGACGGCGCAAAAACAAACGCACGTATGAAACGGAAAGAATGAGTGACAAACCGATCACAATTCCCCAGAATGTCCCCCAAATCAGAAAAACCCAAACGGCTGTGGCCATTGCGGCCGTGGTATGCATACTAATCAGCCAGTAGAGTGTAATTAACATCAAAGCGATCAGCTCAATTAAGTTAAAAACCAACACACCGAACAGCAAATCGGGGCCTTGCCACCACCAAGTCACCCCTAGCATGATCGACACACATAAAATCGCGGAGAGATATGGCATCAGTCGCTCTTTCGTATTGCTCATATGCAGTTCAGCGATCCGGCCGGTGTACAGCAAGTAAAGCACAAACAAAATAGGCACAAGCGAAACCATAACGCCGGAACCAAACCCCCAAGCAAAACCGGTCCAGCCGGGCCGTTCATGCATAGCAGCAGCAATCCCTAAGGTAGCAAACATTGTAGGCGGACTAATCACATTAGAATACACACGTGCAAACTTAACCCAACCGGTTCGGTTGGCTTCATCAAAATCTTTAGGCGACATAAAAACCAGTGTGACACCACAAATTTTCCCAGATTGGGAATAGTGCCATCAGGCGACAAGTCTACCCAAAAAAAGTTTTCATGTCATAGATTTAATACAGCGTCTCAATAGTGATTTGTCTTTTTCCCCCTCTCCTATGAGGGGCTGGGGGAGGTGGATTTTATAAATTTCCCTCACCCCAGCCCCTCTCTCGTTGGGAGAGGGGGCAAAACAGACGAATTTCAAAAAGCTAGAAGATTTTTGAGACACTGTATTTAACCAAAACAAAGAGCTCAGCTAGCCTTAAAACTTTCAAAAAGAGCACAAATCTTTTGTATCTAAACAGGCATTAAAGGCTGATCCCCGCCACATAGCCGGAAGACCAAGCCCACTGAAAATTAAACCCACCGATACGGCCGTCTACGTTACAAATCTCCCCTGCAAAAAACAAATTAGGGCAGATACGGGATTCCATCGTTTTCAAATTGATTTCAGTCAACGGCACACCACCGGCCGTGACCTCTGCATAGTTATAGCCACGATCACCCGATAGAGGGAGTGGGTATCGCGTGACCAGCGAAACAAGCTTTTTTCGAAGCACGCGGGTCAATGGCCCATCTGAAATACCGCTCTGCTCCAACAAAGCCCGAGCCATACGTTCCGGCAAGTGGGCCCGCAAAAGAGAAATCGGCTGTTTTTTGCCTAAGCTCAATAAAGCTTGATCAAACTGCTCGGGAGTCATCCTCGGTATCCAATTGACGGTGAGGGTGGTCTGCGTATCGGCCGCTTTGGCCGCTAAATAGTAGCGACTCATATCAAGAACGGCCGGTCCAGATAAACCGAAATGGGTCAGCAATGTAGAATTAGCAAATGTTTGTAGCCGTTTCTGGCTGCTCGACCACAAATCAAACTGGGCGGGCAACGTAATCCCTCGTAGCTGGCAAAGAAAATGATCTTTATGCAACGTCAGCGGGACAAGCGCAGGGAAAATCGGCTCTGTCAATGAGTGGCCCAGCCCTTGGGCCAAGCGATATCCATACCCATCGGAGCCGCTTTTCGGAATACTTTTGCCACCGGTCGCCAATACGATTTTCTCGGCTCGCATCTGTCCCCAATCCCCTTGGATTAAAAAACGGCCATCTTTTTCTTGTGTCACGGCCGACACACGGCGCGGATGCAATATCTCCCCCCCGGCCTGCGTAACCGCACCCAAAAGCGCATCCAAAACGGTGCGCGCTTGATCAGTCACCGGAAATAGCTTGCCGGTCTCCTCTCGCTTTAACTGAACCCCATGCTGTTTGAAAAAGTCGGTCGTTTGCGCGACATCGAAGCGACGCAAAATTTTCTTGATCGCATTACGCGATCCACCAGCAAAAGCGGCCGCATCAACCTGATGATGGGTCACATTACAACGGCCGCCACCAGCCACCAAAATTTTAGCACCCAGCTTCTTAGCGCCATCCAGCAAAATAACCCGACGTCCAGATTCACGCTTTTGTTGGCCAGCCCAAGCAGCCGTCATCAAACCGGCCGCGCCAGCCCCGATAATTACAACATCTTTGCTCATACTCAACAAATCGCCTATCTCTAATATACTTTGTCAAACACCAATAGCTTCACCAAATTAATCAACTGTTTGGATTTGCACCCCTCCTATGAAGAGAAATTGGAAGAAGTGGATTACCCCTCTCCCCCAGCCCCTCTCCCATTGGGAGAGGGGCGCAAAACAGCTTGATTTTGCAACTCCTTGAAACACATAAAGAGCCAAAATCAAACTGTAGGTTAACTAGGTCTTGACTAAAATTTGGCGTCTCCAATTGCACACACTCGATTTTACCTCAAAACAGCCCTTCACATTGCCCCTCACTATTGTCGGGGCTACAGTTCATCTATGAATCAATCTCGCACAGAATCCCCCTATCGCTGGGTGATTATTATCCTCTGTATGATCTCAGCTATTTTTATGATAGCCATGCCAACAATGTCTCTATCCGTTCTCTTTAAGGAGATATCGACAGATCTCGATTTAACCGTCTTTCAAATCGGGCTAATTTGGGGCATTCCCTCTTTTACCGGTATGTTTCTCGGCCTAGTCGGGGGCATCATCGGTGACCAATTCGGAACTCGACGTATTCTCATCATCGCTTGTATCGGAGTAGGAATTTTCGGTGCCTCGCGTGGATTAAGCACAGGATTTACAAGCTTTGTCTTAACCAGCTTTATTTTGGGGATCGCTATGCCGTTTATCAGCGTCAATATTCACAACACCGCGAGTCGCTGGTTTTCATCCAATCAACTCGGTGTGGCCAACGGCTTTATTTCGTCCGGCTTTGCGGCCGGTTTTCTGCTAGGAACATCACTCGGTGCAACGACCCTGTCACCATTGCTAGGGGGCTGGCGCAATGTTCTTTTTATGTACGGCTTGGTAGCTATGGTGTTCGCGGTCGCTTGGTGGTTCTTACATCCAGCAGACCCAATCAAAGCGAATCACCCCCTCTCCCTAAATTTACTACGCGAGGATTTCTCACAAGTGCTTCAATCACGCACCATCTGGCTCATCGGCTTGGGCAAAATCTGCGTTTGGGGGTGTGTCAGGGGGTTTACCGGCTATCTACCACTCTATCTGCGAGAAATCGGTTGGGACCCCAATTTAGCAGACGCAGCCCTGTCCACTTTTTTTATTGTTAGCTTTTGCGGAGCGATTCCGATCCCGCTTATGTCTGACAAAATCGGCCGTCGTAAACCGTTTCTGGTCATCGCCGCTGGCACAATCGGCATCGGCTGTCTGCTCCTGAGTTCACCGACCACGACCATAGTCTTTGCAGCAGCCGCCTTAACCGGCATCATGTTTGATGCTTTTATGGGCATTTCAATCACGGCCGCTTCAGAGCTAAAATTCCTTCACGGTGCCCTCCCCGGCACAGCGATCGGCGTGATCTTTTTCCTGTCAGATATTGGCGGCACCATCGCCCCACCGCTGGGCAATGCATTTGCCGACCAAATGCCACATCTCCCCCTATTGATTTGGGGGAGCCTCGCATTATTGGGTATCATTCCATTTATGCTCATAAAAGAGGAAGCCCAATCACCATATTAAAACCTGCGTAGCTCACCATGCAACCTCAAAAGGAGACATTATGAAACGTAATTTATCATGGGTTTTACCGCTCATTTTGCTAATCATATCCAGCTTTTTATGGCTGAATCTCGGTGCCCAAGCACAAGAAGCGGATACAACATCAGGCCCCCCCAACAACGGAGAGAGCCGTACCAGCAACACCGAAGCGGACCTCCCAGCAAATTTTACGTATCAAGGTTTAATAGATGGGCCAAATGGCGCGATTAATGACACCTGTTCTTTCTCTGTCGCTTTAAAGGAAGGGAGCAGCACACTAGACACCCTCACTTTCAACAATATCGTCGTTGAAGATGGATATTTCGCATTAGACCTTGCGTATAGTTCGACCGTCTTTGACGGCCGTGACCTGGCTTTAGACACCACAGTTAGCTGTTCTCAGCTGAGCGAAAATTTGCAGTTTAGCTCCACCATTGCGGTTGTCCCCTATGCACGACATGCGCAAACGGCCGAAAGTGCCACGACTGCACAAACGGCCGTTAGTGCCACAAACGCGACCAATGCGACCAATGCCGTCAATGCTCAAACGGCCGAAAGTGCCACGACTGCACAAACGGCCGTTAGTGCCACAAACGCGACCAATGCGACCAATGCCGTCAATGCTCAAACCGCCAACAGTGCAACCACAGCAAACCATGCACAAACGGCCGATAGCGCGACAAACGCGACCAATGCAACAAGCGCAATCAACGCCACATACGCCACTACCGCAACCATCGCCAACAATCTAGTCCCCGGCGCTCATATCAATGGCAACAATTCAATTGCAGTTTTAGAAATCACCAACACAAACTATGGTGGTGATGGCATCCGAATTAATGCAGTTGGGGACGATGGTATCTCGATTATTGATGCCACCTACGGCTTAAACATTGTGGATGCCTCAAACACGGGAGTATTCATCAACGATTCGAGTACAGGAATCAGAATCAACACGAGCAGTGGAGACGGCTTAAGAATTAACAATGCGGGCGATAACGGAGTTGAAATTCTAAACGCAACAGGGCATGGTGTAGAGGCAAATTCAACAGGCACAGAAGATTTTGGTGGCTATTTTACCAACAGTGCCACGGTCGGTAGCGGGTATGGTGTATTCGCCAAAAGCAACCTAGCATACACGGCCGACCTTATTTTAGGTGCAGATAGTGCAAATATAGGGGAAGGTTTAGGCATCCTCAGTTCCGACCCAAACTACAGTTTCAGCGATCTGCGCCTTGAATCTTTAGATGAAATCGAAATTCAATTTAGCAAGACAGAAGGAGGGATCTCACACGTTAGAATATTTAATGAAGCCAACACCCTTATATTTGAACTAGATGAAAGCGGAAATCTAAATCTTGCGGGCACCTTAACACAAGGTGCATCACTGGATGAACGTCCCGACTCGCTATCTATCATTTCGGCCGTGACCGATCAACACAGCGCCACCGTTGCGCTCAGCAACGGCCGCGCTACGGTTCAAATACCGGCTCAATTCCTGACTCAAGGGACAGTCACCGACTATCAGGTGCTTTTAACCCCGGTCGGGAGTTATTGCCCCTTGTATATCGCGGAAAAACAAGCCGATTCCTTCGTCATCGCGGCCGACAACGGGGCAGACTGTACCGCCACTGTCGATTACCAAATTACCGCAGAAATCACCCCGCCACAGCCTGATGAACAAGCGGAATCAAGTGAAGAACGCTCGGATGAAGAAGCTTTAACGGAAGAAGAACAAGAGGCGGAAGAAATAGGTGATCAATAATGAAAAAAATCATCATTAGCATCGTCATCATTCTTCTACTGGGGACATTCACGGCCGTACTCGGTGACAGCGTCGGACTCACCAATTTTGAATTGCGCCGCTTCGCCATTGTCGGCAATGGGGAAATCTCCACCGAAGGGGAGTATCGTATCAGTCGATCGATCTCCCCCTTCATCGCACAAACATCGACCGATGGGGAATATACGCTAAGGGATGGCATTTGGTCAGCAGATGCCCCCACACAGAAGATATTTCTTCCTTTTACGACACAATAACGGCATCGAAACTTAGCTAGCGGTTCACCATGACAATTCAATTACGGACATTATCCAAACTCAATCCGGAAAGTTGGCATCCCTTCAGAAATTATCGCACCGGTTTCGCGGGCCAGAACACAAACTAACCATGCTTCAATGTGACGGTTGAAATCGTCAGAGCCCCATTGTTAAAAGCCCAGTTGAAAAATACCTGATGATCCGACGCATCGTGGGTATGGTAACACCCCTGATTGTTTTTCGCCTTATTGGGCAATGGATTACACATCGAATTGCCACTCAGTCGGCTCGTTCCAATTCCAGCCGCTTGGAGAATATCACGAACAGTATTGGCGTTGTTTAACACCATGCCGTGACCAGAAGTCTGATAATCATAATTCCCATTCAGGTTTTGTGCTTGCCCATCAATTGTAATTGTTGTAATTGCTGCCATTTTTTGCTCCTTATTTTACTTATAAAGTGGTATCCAAATTTTTCCACAATATATCCCCCATGGCGCAGGATAATTGACCTTATCATATCTAGCTATAACCAGCAAATCAGAATTACAGCCACGGCTTTTCAGTAAAATTCATTTTTAGAATTTAGCTTGGTTTTGCAGTTCTCCCCCACCCTAAATC
>WTJY01000284.1 GCA_011524645.1 Anaerolineales bacterium
TAACTACAGCGTCTCAGAAATCTTATGAATTTTTACAATTCGTCTGTTTTGCTCCCCTCTCCCGTTGGGAGAGGGGGTGGGGGAGAGGGAAATTTATAAAATCCACCTCCCCCAACCCTTCCTCATAGGAGGGAGGCAAAACATTAGATCACTTTTGAGACGCTTTAACAACCAAAACAAAAAACATGAGTGCGATAAAAATTATTGTGATCGAAGACGAAGTTGAAATTCTAGAGGAAATTCTTGACTTCCTTAGTTTGTCTCGCTTTGAAGGAATGGGAGCTACCAACGGCCGTAAAGGGTTAGAACTCATTCGCGAACAACAACCTGATTTAATTATTTGCGATATTAATATGCCCGATATGGATGGATATGCCGTTTTAGATCAGATCCGCAGTCGATCTGATATGGCCACGATCCCTTTTATTTTCCTCACAGCAAAAGCATCGATGGAAGATCTACGCGAAGGGATGAGCCTTGGGGCGAGTGACTACATTACCAAACCATTTAAGTTTCCCCAGCTTCTTTCCGCCATAGAAACACGCCTATCACTTAAAGAACAGCGAGAAGCCAACTATTATCGAGCCTTTGCCCAACGGCTAGTCGAAATTCATGATCACGAGAGAGCACGTATCGCCAAACAGCTAAGCGAAAATTTGCTCATGGATTTGACCAGCACAAAAATGACAATTTCTCTCAATCAGGAAACCTCTGCAAAAGAGTGGAATCAAACGGCCGGTGAAGTCACCACAATGGTCCAACTTGCGATCGACCAAGTTAACGAACTCAGCAATTCGCTCTATCCGGAATTGGTATCCCGTTTAACTGTTCCCTATCTCATTAAATGGCTCATGAAACAGGCGCAAAGCACAGCAATGTTTGACATCTTGTCTGACATCGGGCCGATGGATATCATCGCGACCGAACATTTAAAGCGAAGTTTGTTTTATATCTTAAATGAACTGTTACAAAACACGGCCGTGCATGCACAAGCCACACTTGTTCATATCTCGGTTAAACAAGAAGCGGATGAATTATGGGTCATGTACGAAGATGACGGGATCGGTTTCGATTGGACACAATATCGTACCAAGGGAAACGGTTTAGTTTTACTTGAAGCGCGTGTTCAGGCTCTCGCTGGGCAAATTCAAATTGACTCGGCCAAACAAAAAGGAATGCGTGTTGTGTTTCAGCTTCCCCTATCAGAAGCACCTTCACAACAGGGTATACAGGAGCTGACCAAATCCGCTGTTACACCGGAGAAAATCACTAACCCTGCGACCGACCCGCTTGCTCCGGCCGACAATACGACAAATATCCACCTAATTTTTGCCAACGACATGCTAGCGGTCGGTTTGCGCCATGTCTTACAGCAAAAAAGCCACACCTTTAATTTTACGCACGAGCTACAGCCCCCACAGTTTGTGGAAACCCCACAACTCAATCAAAGCAATTTAGCGATTGTAGATTCGACACTTTTAAGCCCAGCCTATCTCAAGCGATTAAAAGCGATTTATACGCCGGAAGAAATCCAATCGATTACTATTTTGGCCCACCCTTATACAACCTCATATATCGCGTACCTTGTAGAACAAGGCTTTCAAATTATTCTAGGCCACGAAGCAACACCTGAGCGGTATTTAGAAGCGGTTCAAGCGGCCGGATCAAAAGAGAAATATTTAAGCGGTTCTCTCAAATGGTCAGATATTGAAGCGTATCAAGCGGCCGATTTCGACCATCTTGAATTTCGCAATGCGCTCCTAACAAAGCGAGAACAAGAAATCTTAGAACTCATGCTTGGCGGGTTACGGTCAAAAGATATCGCCGACAACCTTTTTATTAGCACAAGGACAGTAGAAGCACATCGCAAAAATATTATGCAAAAATTCGGCGCGCAGAACTCGATTCATTTAACGCGACTAGCTTTAGAAAGAGGATACAAGGCGAAATCTTCATAACATTCACCTGAAAACATGACCCTAAAACCGGTACAAACGATACCTACACACATAAAGTTACGTAAAAATCCCAATACAACCGACCTCCAGTTTTCGATAATCTACATGCGGCCGTCTACGCAGTCTTGCAATGTTAGCTCGCCTTAATCGCAGGTGCCTCTTCCCAAATATCTCAGACGCTCATGCCAGCCTTGGAGGTCAAAATGAAAATCAAACAATTAATTAGTTACTGTCTTATCCTAATGCTCTTAGTCGCCTGTGACCTATTGGCACTAGATGTTGATACGGATGAGCAAAATGTTGTAGAAACATTACGCGTCCAACCGGTCGGCGATGACATTATTCAAGTCGGGGTTCTGGCTATACGAAGCGCATCAGCCGCAAATGCACAATATGGTGGGTTAATCGCTTACTTAGAAGAAGAATTAGGACAGCCGGTCCGTCTGGTCCCTGTCACACAAGAAGAACAGTTTCAATTTGTCGAAAATGGGAAACTAGATTTCACGATCAATAATCCATTAGCAGGGGTACAAATTCAGCGTTTGTATGACACAAAATTCCTAGCGACCCTATCCCGCCCCAATACCGGCACACAGTTTAGCGCGTTAATTATCGTTCGGGTGGACAGTGATATTCAAACGATCGAGGACTTAAAAGGGGTCAATGGGACATGTGTAGCACACCAAACGGCCGCAGCTGGATGCAATTTCCAAGTTTATCACCTACTCCAAAAGGGGATTAATCCCTATGAAGATTTCGTCACATTCACAGAAACACCGTCTCAAGATAACATCGTGTTAGGGGTGCAAAATGGAACATTTGATGTAGGATTTATTCGTACAGGTCAACTTGAAAAAATGTTACGTGAAAACACAATCCCAACCTTGGACAATATTCGAATTCTTGATCAAGCAGAAGATGACTTTTTCTTCCCACATACAACCCGTTTATATCCAGAATGGCCTTTTGCAGCCTTGGCAGATACGGACCCAGATCTCGTAAAACAGGTTCAGGATGCACTTCTACGTTTAGATGAATCACATCCGGCGATGCAAACCGCAAATGCATCCGGATTCGTGACCGGTGTCGATTACACCGCAGTGGATGATCTTATTGTAGAACTCGAACTGCGTAGCTGGGACACTGATAATCGGACACCATAAAATCAGCCCACACATTAGGATAGTGCTTTATGGCTCGGTATAAAAACAGTCTAACTCTGAAATTTATTGTTGTTGTGGGTGGACTTCTGCTCACAACACAATTGTTGTTTACCGCATATCAAATCTATCAAACCGCCCAAGACCAAGCACGTGACCTACACAACAAGGTACTCGCGCAGGCCCGTTTTGTCGGTGCGGTGAGTCATGACAATATCTTATCTAGCAATTTCTATCCGCTAGAAAATTTAATGCGTGAAACATCACAAGATTCGGAAATTTTATACAGCTATATCGTCCAAAATGATGGACAGAATATCACAAACTATCTTGACACGGCCGATCCGAAAATCGCCTCGGCCATTACGACAAGCGGTAGCTACAACATAATCGATATCGTTGAGGCCTTATCCGAAGATCGTAACGTTGTCGAAATTCGAGAGCCGATTGTCGCCGAGCAACTTCTTGTCGGTGAAATTCACATCGGCTATTCAATTGAAGGTCTACGCGCACGAATCACCCGCTACATGTGGAACACCCTATTTCAAGCGATTATTGTCGGCTTACTTCTCGCATTCGCAACAATTTTTCTCTTTAATAGACAAATCCGCACCCCTCTGCATCGCTTAGGGCTAAGTGCGAGTGCGTTTGCTCAAGGCAAATTTGATCTCCGTGTCCCCGTAAAAGGAGAAGATGAAATTAATCAACTCCATAAAGCATTTAATAAGATGGCGGATCAGGTACAAACGACCCTCACTGACCTAAAGCGGGTTTCCCGCGTCGCCAGTGAGACCAAAAATTTGGTCATTATTACCGACCCCAAAGGGCATATCGAGTGGGCGAATGAAGCTTATGAGCGTATTTCTGGGTATAGTGCAGAAGCTTGCATCGGCCGTCGGCCGGGAGAGTTATTGCAAGGGCCGAAAAGCGATCCCGACACGATCGCCTATATGAGATCACAGCTCGCCAAAAATGAGGGGTTCCAAGTCGAAATCATTAACTACACAAAAAGTGGCTGTGAATACTGGGTCTCGATCGAAGTAGAACCGATTTACGATGAAGGAAAATTGATTAACTTTATCGCCATTGAAACGGACATTACAGAAAAGAAACAAAACGACAAGCTAATCGAAAGCAATCGCCTACGAAAAGGGGCCATCTTAAGTGCATCTCTTGATGGGATTATCACCAGTAACAGCAAGGGAGAAATCATCGAATTCAATATGGCTGCAGAACAGATATTTGGTCATCTCGAAAGTGACATACTAGGCAGTTCGTTTAATACACTACTCGATGATCATGTTGTTTTTCAAGCAGAAACAGCACAAGAACCGGCCGTACCATCGTCAATCAATCTCGGCCAGCGCATTGAAACACACGGCTACCATGCCGATCAACGAAAAATTCCGATCGAAATCGCCGTTGTTCCGGTCCATTTAGAAAGCGAAACCCTATTCACCGCTTTCGTGCGTGATATCACACACCGGAAACAAGCGGAAAACAATCTCCGTAAATATGCAGCCGAGTTAGAGCGAAGCAATCGCGAGCTACAAGATTTCGCCTATGTCGCCTCCCACGACCTGCAAGAGCCGCTACGCAAAATTCAAGCCTTCGGCAGTCGCTTATCGAGTCGCTACAAATCTTCAATCGATGCGCGCGGTCAACAATATATCTCTAGTATGGAAAACGCCTCGAATCGTATGCAACAACTGATTAACGATTTGCTCGATTTCTCTCGTGTGGCGACAAAAGCAAGACCCTTCACCACGGTAGATCTAAACAAAATTTTACAAGGGGTCATCTCCGATCTAGAAGTACGGATTGAAGAAACGGGCGCGAATATCATTTGTTCACAAACATTACCGGCCGTTGAAGCGGACCCCATGCAAATGCGTCAAGTGTTCCAAAATTTAATCGGCAATGGGCTCAAATTCAAGAAACCGGATACCACCCCACAAATCGAAATCAGATGGTGCTTCGTAGACGAAATGCCCGCAACAGACACGGAGAGCAAAGTTGGCCCCGCGATAAAACTATCATTCAAAGATAACGGCATCGGCTTTGACAACAAATACAAAAACAAGATCTTCCAAATATTTCAAAGGCTTCACGGCCGACAAGAATATACAGGAACCGGTGTAGGATTAGCGATTTGCCGCAAAATTGCAGAACGGCACGGTGGAACGATCGAAGCCGACGGACAATTGGGGGAAGGTGCAACATTTATGATCTATCTACCGGTTGACAAATATCATTCTGAGTAGACTATAGACCTACCAAATGGACAAACTTAACTATGAAAAACGAAAACTCAATCATTATTTTGATGGCGGATGATGATCCAGAAGATCGGCTATTAGCCGAAGATGCCCTAGAAGAAGCAAAAGTGCAAAACGAGCTCCATTTTGTTGTCGATGGCGAACAACTGATGGACTATCTTTACCGTCGCAACGGATATGAGCATTTAGCAGACAAACCACTACCCGGACTAATCTTGCTTGATCTCAATATGCCAAAGAAAGACGGCCGTGAAGCCTTAAAAGAAATTAAAAGTGACCCAAAACTTAAAAAAATTCCGGTTGTTGTCTTAACCACATCATCGGCCGAAATTGACATCGTTCGTACATACGATTTAGGCGTGAATTCATTTGTCACAAAGCCGGTAACATTTGAAGGGTTAGTCGATGTAATGCGCACATTGAGTGATTATTGGTTCAAAATTGTACTGCTCCCGCCAGACCCATCAGAATAAAAACATGCGTAGACCGAGTTATATAGCCATTCCCAATCTAAAATCGATTTTGTAAGAATTGCTACGAGTTATAAAACGAACTACTCCATTCCAACCAACCAACCAACCAAGAAGTAGAGTCAAGAAATGATTTACGAAAACAACAATTTTGTGCGTGTTTTGGTTATTGACGATGATCAAGAAGATTTTTTTCTAACCGAAGACAGCTTATTCGATGCGAAATACACGAAATTTGAGACTGAATGGGCCTCAACCTATGACACAGGGCTACAACGTGTTCTAGAAAACGAACACGATGTCTATGTCATCGATTATTATTTAGGGGTCCAAAATGGCTTAGATCTGATGCAAGAAGCGATGGAAAAAGGGGCGATGGGTCCTTTCATTTTGCTGACCGGTCAAGGGGAGCGAGAAATCGATCTAAGAGCCATGGAACTGGGAGCCATGGACTTTATCGTCAAAGGAGACATCACAACCTCTACACTGGAGCGTTCAATACTGTATGCCATACGGCATGCCAGCACGCTCAAACAACTCCGCCTGAGCGAAGAACGCTACCTAGCGGTATTACAAAGTCAAACAGAATTGATTTGCCGCTTCACCCCTGACTTAAAGTTAACTTTTGTCAATGATGCTTATTGTCAATATTTTGGTAAAAGCACGGCCGATCTAATCGGCCGTAGTTTCCTTGAACTCGTTCCAGCAGAAGATCACGACTCAATTCACCAGCAGATTGACACGATTTTGCAAAAAGGGGAAAAAATAACATACGAACATGAAATCTCTACCCCAAATGGGGATTTAGCATGGCAACAGTGGACAGATCAACCGATCTTTGATGCCCACGGCCATATCGTCGAATTCCAATCGGTTGGGTTCGACATCACCGAGCGAAAAACGGCCGAACTGACCCTACTTTCCGCACTGCGCAAAGAAAAAGAACTAGGAGAGCTTAAATCCCGTTTTGTCTCAATGGCATCCCATGAATTCCGCACCCCACTTACCATGATCATGTCAACCGCCAGCTTTGTCGAAATGGCATGGGATCGCATTCCGGCCGAAAAAGCGTTGCAAAAATTAGCTAAAATTCAAAACACTTGTATCCGTATGACCGATTTAATCGAAGAAGTCTTAGTTTACGCCAAAGCGGAGGCGGATCGCACAGAGTTTAGAGGCGCGGAACTTAATTGCTCAGAATTTTGCGCTGAACTCGTAGAAGATCTCAATGCCAGTGACAAACAAGGGCGACAAATCATTCTCGATGATCGACTCAATGGTCACAACAAAATGATCGCGGATGAAAGACTACTCCACCAAATTTTAACCAACCTCCTTAGCAACGCCGTCAAATATTCACCGAAAAACGCGCAAATCGACTTTAAAATAAGCCCGAGCGAAAATCAAATCCTATTTGATGTCATCGATCAAGGGATCGGTATTCCAGACAAAGACAAAACCCATCTATTTGAACCATTCCACCGAGCAACAAATTCCCGAGATGTCTCAGGCACAGGACTCGGTCTAGCCATCACTAAAAAAGCGGTCGAATTGCATCAAGGCAAAATCACTTTTACCAGCGAGAAAGACAAAGGCAGCCACTTCACCGTCGAACTACCCATTCAGCAAAGCAAGTAATCCCTGAACGCGGGATAAGGGTTGCGTAGGACAGCCCACAACAGAACGGGGAAAAAGCAAGGACAATTCGACCCAGACACGACATTTAAAGGACCATTGGTTACAATAGACTTTATCGGAAATAATTTTATGTCAACAATTTAGATCGTGAGAGAAGATAGGGATTAGGAAATCACCTCTGCAAAAGCTCCTCCCTATCCCTATCTTTGGTCTCTATCGCTTTATTTCCGATAAAGCTTAATAAACAATCAGGTGGGCTTAATGTCAAAAAATACTGATACTGCCGAATTGGGTGGGATAAGCGTAAATCGTTCAAAAATAGTCGATTTACAGGGGTGTCATCCCC
>WTJY01000091.1 GCA_011524645.1 Anaerolineales bacterium
ATGACAATCGTTAATTGATCAACTCCCACCAAATCCGACAGGACTAGTAACTTTTTAAGCCTTAGCAGCCTAAGAAAAAATCAACTTATCTAGTTCTTTAGCCAGCCTACGCGGAGAAACACGATAACCGGCCGTATTATAAGCACGAAGCAATTTACGCCGTGACCAACGAGAACCGGTTACCCCATAAATCCGCAAACGGCCGGAGCTACTGCCAAAACTATCAATCTGCTCAAGTGGCGATTCAAACGTCCCATGGACCGATTTAATGAGAAGAGAATCGGCCGTCACAGTCACAATCAGATGAATTGGATCAAGTAAAAACAACATAAAAGCCCGCCCAAAGTTATAAATTGCGACGAGACAAGCCACCGCTAAGATAGCCAAGCAAGCGGCCGCGCCTATCTCCCCATCATCAATCCACGAACGAACAGCTCCAGCACCCCAAGCCAAAAATAAAAACAAATACATCAATATCGAGATCAACATCACCAGCAAACGAAATGTAGAGAGCGGATAATCAAGAACGATCACATCGGATTCATCATGTGCGGTTAGGGTTTTATCGGTCATGTGGAGACGGGGTGTAGGTTATACGGCCGTCAATCAGGCAAAACCCGAATTGACGGCACTGAGACTTACAAAAGAACTAGGCCTGAGTCGCCAATTCAATCATGCGTTGCATCCGTGGCACAATCTCGGCCGGGTTCGGGTGCAACCCTTCTTGCAACAAAGCGCTATCGAAAAGCTGTTCAATCGACAGATTCACCAATTCCTCTTGCCCTTCTTGCCCCATCAAGTTAATGATATTGTTGACCATCGCATGTTTACGATTCAATTCAAGGGTCCGTTTCGGAATTTCAAAGTCTTGATCGACGAAGCGTTGCAAACGGCTCACGCCAGCTTGTGCTTCACCTTCACCGGCCACCAAACGATAGGGGCTACCGGATAACACCTTTGAAGGCACAACATCGATCACCCGTTCACCCAAAACATCTTTGAAACGCGCCACCAACCCATCAAATGATTCATCGGTTGCGGTATCTTCCGCATCTTCGGCCGCATCTTCTGCTTCGTTTTCTGGTAACCCAAGATCAGCATCCGCCACATTTTGGAACTGCTTTTCTTCGTAGTCGCGCAATGATGGTGACATATACATGTCGTACGCATCGACTAAATAGAGCACTTCGATGTCGCGCTCTTTAAGCGGATCAAGATGGGGGCTATTTTCGGCCGAAGCTAAGTTGTCGCCGGTCACATAATAGATTTTGTCTTGCCCTTCCTGCATACGGCCGATATAGGTTTCAAGCGAAATCAGCTTACCATCTGATTTTGAACTCTTAAAACGAAGCAACGGCATGATGTCATCCCGATCCTCAAAAGCCATCGCCAACCCTTCTTTAAAGTAACGGCCGAACTCACCCCAGAACGCTTCTTGCTTTTCTTCGTCTTCGAGCAATTTT
Source organism: Anaerolineales bacterium (assembly GCA_011524645.1). Classification (GTDB taxonomy): domain Bacteria; phylum Chloroflexota; class Anaerolineae; order Promineifilales; family Promineifilaceae; genus WTJY01. The sequence continues at coordinate 1,464 of WTJY01000091.1, forward strand.
TTGACTTCGCGAATAACACGACGCTTAATCGTTTTACCCAACTGACGCATAATGCGGGTATTTTGCACGCTTTCACGACTGACATTCAATGGCACATCTTCCGAGTCAACTACCCCATCCACAAAGTGGAGCCATTTAGGTAGCAAGTCAGGTGTGTATTCTTGAATCAGCACATTTTTACAATAGAGCATCGGCCCCGGTTCTTGCCGTTTGTGGAACATCATCTTTTCCCGTTTGGCTGGGATAAAGAGCAATGAGCGCAAGTTAAGCGGCGCATCTGACGAGAAATGAATTGTCGAGACTGGTGGTTCGAAATCCATTGTCATCATTTGGTAGAAGCTGGTGTATGCTTCATCTTCAACATCGGCCGGCCGTTTGCGCCACAGCGATTCTTGCTGATTCGCCTGTTCGCCATCGACATAGACGGGGAAGGCGACAAAGTCGCTGTGCTTTTTGACGATCTGTTTCAATTGCCATACATCAGCAAATTCGGCCGAATCAGCACGCAATTTAATATGAATTTCAGTCCCGCGATCTACTTTTTCGGCCGCTTCAATACGGAAGGTATCTCCGCCATCAGAGATCCACATCGCCGCTTCCGCTTCTGGATTGTAGCTACGCGAAATCACTTTGACTTCATTGGCCGCCATAAAGACCGAGTAGAAACCGACACCGAATTGACCGATAACATCATTGATGTCCGGTTGATTATCTCCGTGTTCACGCAATTTCCCCAAGAATTCGCGTGCCCCCGATTGAGCGATCGTCCCCAGATTGCGGGCCAATTCTTCGGCCGTCATCCCGATCCCCGTATCTTTGATGATAAGCCAGCTGTCCCCTTCTTCTCCTTCTTCCGGTTTCTTGGCTTCTAAGTAAATTCCCAACTCCGCTTCCGGATTGACCACTTTGTCATTGGTCAACATTTCAAATTGCAAGCGGGTCAGCGCGTCAGAGGCGTTAGACACCAATTCGCGTAAAAAGATCTCTTTTTCTTTGTAAAGAGAATGGATCAAAATATCGAGTAGCTGTTTGATCTCAGCCTTAAATGTTTGATTTTGTGCTTCAGACATAGTCGTACTCCTTTGGCAACAAGATGTTTAATTTTGGTTTATTGATAGATGTTTAGTTGGCTTTTATCGACTGAGCATGATAAGCCAGCCGTGTTAGAGACATATAAACAAAAATGGCAACTATTCAGCAACTGTCTAATTGGATTTGCCCCCCTCCTATCAGGAGGGGCTGGGGGAGGTGGATCTAAATAAATTTCCCCTCTCCCCCAGCCCCTCTCCCTCAAGGGAGAGGGGAGCCAAGAAAACTACTGAATAGTTACCAAAAATGATTGTTTTGTTTAAGGTGGTGTGGCTCGTCTATGTGTGTAATTTTAGCGTATCACCGTGATTTAGCACAGCGAAATCACGGTTTGTCTATACGCAACGTTTGATTGGGAACAATGTCAAACCGCTCGACAACAGAGCCATCTAACCAACGAATTTCTAGCGATTCAATGTTCGTATACCCACCTAAGCCAAGATGGATACGCTGTTCATCGGCCGCTAAATAGCTACTACCCGCCAGCAGTTCCCGATAAATCGTCGCCCCGTTTGGCAAGGTCGCTTTGACTTTGACCCCCGGCACGGCCGATTCAAAGTCAAGCACCAGCCAATTCCCCGTAGCCGTTTCATTGCGCCACAAAACCAACTCTCCTCCGATGGTCGCCTGTGCAATATCTAAATCCCCATCATTGTCAAAATCTGCCATGGCCGAGCCGCGCCCTAAAGCGGGCTGCCCATCCGCCAACCCACTTATCATCGTCCCGTCGGTGAACTGTCCCGCATTCTGCTGTGCAGTCCCGTTTTCATACAGATGGGCAAACTCCCGATCCGCAACCAAATCAACCACCGGAATCGCCCCATGACTGACAAACAAATCGAGATCGGAATCATTGTCAAAATCACCCCACGAAGTCCCCCAACCGGTCCAGTCAACCCCGAAATCGGTCACCCCAAAGCCGACTTGCGACACATTGGTAAAGCCGAAATCGGGCCGATGCTGGTACACAGAATGATATTGATGCCCCATATTGGTGATAAAAATATCGGGGCCGCCATTGTTGTCATAATCGGCCGCCGCAACCCCCATCCCGCTATTCATGTCATCGACCGCCACACTGTTGACCATCTCAACAAAGCGAAAACCGATCCCCTCAGGATCATCGATGATAGGATCATTACGATACAAGCGATTGGGATTGGTGTCATTGGCCACGAACAAATCAAGGTCTCCATCGTTGTCCATGTCACTCAGTACAGAACCGAGCCCATATTCAAAATCAGCCGTTTCTAACCCAACAATCTCCCCCACTTCACGAAACGTGACACGGCCGTTTTCATCACGGCCGTTGCTCACATAAAACAAATCCCGAATCCCATAATGGGTATTCGGAAAGCCCATCGTCCCCCCTTCGATTTGGTTGTTGATATCGACATAGCCTGCCAGAAAGAGATCGAGCCAACCATCCCCGTTAACATCTCCGATCGATATCGCCGTCTGCCAGCCATAAGGGTCCACTGCGGCCTCGCTCCCCCCTTCGGTAAAGGTGCCATCTCCGTTGTTCCACAATAGCAAATTGACCCGAGAAGTGGTGATATAAAGATCGGTAAAACCGTTTTGATCAAAATCGGCCGTGGCACACCCATTACCTCGCACCGGCCAAGCGGCACCGGACGCCTCACCCACATCCTCAAAGCGCCCTTCCACATTTCGGTAAAGTGTGCTCAACGGCAATGTCCCTGTTTCGCTTTGCCAACGCCCCGCTTCATCCAGCGAGTAAGAATTGACCACATACAGGTCCTGCCAACCATCATTGTCATAGTCAAGCCAGCAAACACCGCCCCCCATCATCGCCACCGGATCACCAGACATCCCCCAGCGGAACGCCGCGTGCTGAAAATCGAGCCCAGAATCAGACGCGACATCTACAAATTGAGCCGGTGTATGGCGATAGGTTTTATCAAACGGGTATGGATCGGGTGCAGGTGTGCAGTTTGTGAGAGGCAATAGCAAGAGTGCAAAAACAAAAATTGAGCAAAAACGCTTTAAGAAAGTCATAAAAATTATAGATGGTAAATCAATACCTTCGCCTATACGAATCGCCTAATTAGATTGGCTCCCCTCCTATCAGGAGGGGGTGTAGGAGGTGGATTGCCCCTCTCCCAACGGGAGGGGGGAGCTTTTAATCAGGCGCGAATTAAAAATAATTACGCGATCAGCTTGAGTCATTTTTAATTCCATTCACAGATTTGCCCTAATCGGCTTTCTAACTACGCCAAACCTGACGCTGAGCGGTTCCGGCGTGAAATCGAGTCGATCAACACGGCCGCTAACAAAACGCACCCGTTAACCACAAACTTAACCCCAGACGGCCAGCCCATCAAACCCATACCGTTATCTACGGAAGCGATAATCAACGCACCCAAGATCGCGTTGGTCACTTTACCGGTCCCACCAAACAGGCTGGTCCCGCCGATAACGGCCGCCGCAATCGCATTCAATTCCAAGCTGTTCCCACCGGTATTGGTGTCAACCGAGCGCAAACGAGAAGCTAAAATGATTCCACCGATGCCCGCCATAAAGCTTGAGATCATAAAACAAGCGATCCGAATCCCATCGACATTGATACCGGCACGGCGGGCCGCTTCCGGGTTGCCACCAACAGCATAGACGTAACGGCCGAATTTAGTCCGGCTGGCCACAAAGGTCCAGATTCCGGCAAAAATGACGACAATTACGGCCGAAGTCGGCACACCACGATCTAGGTTCGCGTACCAGACGGTCGCCCCAGCCAAAATCGCCAATGACAAAACTTGTGCCACAATAACCGACACCGGTTTAGATGCCAAGTTACGCTGACGCATCGAATTCATTTGGGTCAGCTCATATATAGCGTATCCAGCCACAATCAGCGCAAATACGATCCAACTCCAATTGGTCGGCAGATAGCTATTCGCAACCCCAAGAATAATATCGTCTTGGATCACAATGGTACCGGCCGTTGAAAATTCGGTGGTCAAAATCAAGACAACACCGCTCCACGCCAGCAACCCAGCCAGTGTGACCACAAAAGAAGGCACACTCGCTTTGGTAATGATGATCCCGTGTATCAAACCGATCACAAGCACCGCTAAAAGTGCTGCCCCGACGGCCGCCCACCAGGGCCAATCAGTATGGGATTCGCGTAAGAGCAAGGTCATAATGACCCCGCCCACCGCACTCACAAAACCGACCGACAGATCGATTTCCGCAATTAATAGGACAAAGACCACACCGATAGCGATCGCTGCGACACCGGATGTTTGCAACAACAAGTTCACAAAGTTCCGTTCACGGAAGAAAATCCCTTCAGACAAGGTCCCGAAAATCGCGGCAATCACGATCAAACCGAGAATAATCGGCAAAGAGCCTAAGTCACCGGCCCGAACTCGCATAAACCAACGCTGAATATAGGCAACAAAGGTAGTTGGCTCCTCCGGTTTCGCATTCGCTTTGAGTTGTTTCGTTTCTGTTTCGTTGCTCATTTTTACGCCTCTTGCATACCGGGGACATGAGTGAGTTCACCGGCCGTAATCGCTTCTACTAATTTTTGCTGGGTGGTTTCTTTCACAAAATGTTCCCCAACATCTTGCCCCAAACGGAGAACGGTCACGCGATCCGCCACTTCAAATACATCGTGCAGGTTATGGGAAATCAAAATAACCCCTAATCCGCGATCCGCCAAACGACGGACGAGATTTAAGACTTGGCGGGTTTGTGCCACCCCAAGCGCGGCCGTGGGTTCGTCCAAAATCACTAATTTTGAATTCCACATAACCGCTTTGGCCACCGCAATCGCTTGTCGTTGACCGCCAGACAATCCGGCAACCGCTTGCCGTACCGACCGAATGGTCGTCACCGATAGTGACTCCAGTGTCGCTAACGCCTCACTCTCCATAGACAACTCGTCAAGTGTGCCAAACGAGGTCGTTTTTTCACGACCGAGAAACATATTGTTGACCACATCAAGATTGTCAGCCAAAGCCAAATCCTGATAAACCACCTCGATTCCTAATGCGGCACTATCGCGCGGGCTGGTAATCGAAACCGGCTTTCCATCGAATTGGACTTCACCATCATTAAAAGTGTGGATACCTGCGATCCCTTTGATCAGGGTCGATTTACCCGCACCGTTGTCGCCAACCAACGCCATCACTTCCCCAGGGAAGACGCGAAAATCGACTTTGTACAAAGCTTGGACAGCACCAAAATTTTTGGAGACGCTTTTGAGTTCAAGTAAAGGTTTTTGAGACATACTTTTCCGTACTGTTTTTTAGAGGCTGGAAACTTGAAGCTGAGAAGGTTGATCTTTCAGCACCTAGCTCCTAGCCCCAAACCACTTGGCATGTTTTATTGATATAAATGGGAAATTTTCGTCGTGTAGGCCTCTGTCAAAACTCAATTGTTAGGGCCAGCAAACCAGCCCTAACAACATGAAGCCTAAAAATCTCTAGCGATCTGCTGGGCAATATTGCTCGAAATCACCAACACAGATTTCTTCCCAATTACGGAAGCCATCAGCGATAACAGTTTCAGCAACATTGTCAGCGGTCACACCGATCGGATCCAATGCGATGAATGGAATGTCGTTGGTCCCGTTATTCAAGGTAGCACCACCGGTCAATTCGCTGATATCCATATCAAGCAACAACATAACAGCTGCCAATGCGGCCGCTTCAGCTTCAGCTTTGATCGGTTTGTAAACGGTCATCGCTTGATCGCCAGCAAGGATGTTTTGAATCCCACCAACGGTTGCATCTTGACCTGAAATCGGAATCCCAGCTTCTGATGGTGAAACTCCTGCATTTTTGAAAGCAGAGATGGTCGCGCCAGCCAAACCGTCATTCGCTGCGAATACAGCGGTGATCGCATTGTCGTTCGCGGTCAACATCTGTTCAAAGATCACCAACGCTTCTTGGTTATCCCAACCAGGAACCGCTTGTTCTTCAACAAATGACCAATCACCAGCATCGAAACGAGGCGCAGCTACACTGTCATATCCTTCACGGAACAAGGTTGCGTTGTTGTCGGTTGGTCCACCGTTCAAGTAAGCAACTTGCGCATCTGATTGTGCATCGATGAGTGGTTCAAGAACCGCACCCATGGTCGCACCCACAGCCACATTGTCGAAGCTCACATACAAGTCAGCCCCTTCACCTTCAATGGTCAAACGATCGTAGTCGATTACCACCACACCCGCTTCACGTGCCGTTGCGATAATGGCAGCACCGGAACCGGAGTCCAAGTTCACCATCAAGATGACAGATGCACCAGAGGTGATCGCTTGTTCAGCTT
>WTJY01000532.1:0-2893 GCA_011524645.1 Anaerolineales bacterium
GCCGCAGCAAAACCCCCTTGGTGGGTAAAAATTTTTTTGATGACAACTTGTTCGTGCACCCGCTCTCTAGTACCTTGTTTGCCAAACAAAGCACAGCGGATATAGTTCCTTTTTGGCATACAATCTACCCCTTAATAATATACTTTATCAAAAACGTTCTTCTATTAATAAATTTTTAGACCATGTGCGACAAAAAATAGAGACAGGGTAATCACCTCAACAAAGGTTCCCCTCTATCCCTATCTCTTGTCCCTATCACATTATTTGCGATAAAGCTTAATCATTCACCTCAAAACGCTCACGTGCATATCGGTATAGACACTCGACTCCCCTTCTACCAAAAAGGGGGCATTAGCCAGTATACGATTCATTTGATCACCGCCTTGGCTCAAATCGATCAAGAAAATCAGTATCATCTCTTTCATCTGTGGAAGGATAAAGAGAGCTATTTGCCAACCAATCATCCCCCTAACTTTCACCATCGCACACTTTACACCCCTTGTCACCACAAGCTAGAACGGTGGTCGCTCAGTGCCGAGCTTTTACCACGGCCGTATCTCGATCTATGGCACAGCCCCGATTTTATCCCCCCACAATTTAATCCGGGCCGCAATGTCATTACGGTACACGACCTAAATTTTATCTATTACCCTCAATTCCTCACGGCCGACTCCCGTCGCTATTATCTGGATCAAATCGAATGGGCGGTCCAAAAAGCGGACCATATTTCGGCCGACAGCCATCACAGCCGTCGCGATCTAATCGAGCAGCTCAATGTACCGCCGGAAAAAGTGACAACTGTTCACCTATCAGTCAATCCGCTTTATCAAAAAAGCTATCAAACGGCCGATATCGAAGCCACGCTCGCCAAACACAATTTGCCCAAAGGGTTTATTTTAGCGGTCGGCACTTTAGAGCCGCGCAAAAATTTACCCATGCTCATCGAGGTCTATCACCATTTGCGCCAATCAGGCAAAGTAGATGTTCCCTTGGTACTTGTCGGCCGGAAAGGATGGTTATTCGAAGAAATTTTTGACACCATCAACAAATTCAAGTTACAAGATCATGTGCACCATTTGAGCGGTGTTTATGATGAAGCACTCGCCCATCTTTATCATGCGGCCGGTGTGCTAGTCACCCCCTCCCACTATGAAGGGTTTGGCCTGCCCGCACTTGAAGCGCAAAACTGCGGCTGTCCCGTAATCGTGAGCGAACGGGGTTCACTCCCCGAAATCGCAGGGAATGCGGGGAAAATCCTACCGGCCGACGATGTCAATTTATGGGTCGAAACGATCGGCAAAGTCCTCACAGATAGCCAATTGCGCCAAGACATGATCGAACGGGGATTCACCCATTGCCAAACGTTTTCCTGGCGGCACGCCGCCGAAACCACACGCCATATTTATCAATCCGTCCTGTCATGATAAGCTCAGTTCTTCGTCAAGTGATTTAAGTGCCCGATATGTCTCGTCAGATACTCATCCTCACCCCCCAAATACCCTACCCCCCCCACCAAGGGGCGAGCTTACGTAATTGGCACATTATGCGCAGTCTGGCGCAACAAAACGATGTTTCTTTGCTTAGCTTTCAAGAGCCTCAACAAAAAAATGATTCTGAAAGCTTGGCCCCATTGCTATCAGTCTGCAACACAGCCAAATTTATTCCCACACCGCCACATACAACCCGAACTCGGCTACGTCATTTACTCACGAGTCCCTACCCCGACATGGGGCATCGGCTTGAAAGCGATCAATTCGCGGCCACTTTACAACAACTCCTCACCACGCAACAGTTTGACTTGATCCAAATCGAAGGGATTGAATTGTGTCGTTATATCGATATCATTCGTCAAGCTAGCCCCCAAAGCAACATCGTTTTTGACAATCACAATGCTGAAACAGCGTTACAACAGCGCACGTTTTTAACCGATATTCGTCAACCTCAGCGCTGGATCGGGGCCGCTTATTCGGCCGTTCAAGTCCTAAAACTCGGCCGTTTCGAGCGAAAAGCATGCCAAAAAGCGGATGCGGTCACGGCGGTCAGCCAAACCGACGCCGAAATACTCAACCAGCTCCGCCAAAAAAAGCCACCCGTAAAAGCGATCCCCAATACGATTGATGTCTCGCAATATCAGCCACCGGCCGAAACGGCCGAGTTGCCCAAACATGATTTAGTCTTTACCGGAAAAATGGACTATCGCCCTAATGTCGACGCCATGATCTGGTTCACACAAGAAATTTGGCCTGTGCTACGCCAAGCGTTACCGGAACTCACCCTCGCCATTGTCGGGCAAAAGCCACACGCACGGCTCAAGCCATTAGCCCAGCTACCGGGAATTACACTAACCGGCTTTGTTCCCGATGTAAAACCGTATTTATATGGAGCATGTGCAGTCATTATGCCTTTACGCATGGGCAGTGGCACCAGACTTAAACTATTAGAAGCGATGGCGGCGGGCAAGCCGATCATCAGCACGAGCATCGGCGCAGAAGGGTTCCCCGTTACGTCAGGCAAAGAGTTGTTGCTAGCAGATACCCCCAGCGAAATGGTGTCTGTCATCACACAACTTTTACAAGCCCCATCACAGCAAAAGCACCTAACCCGACATGCGGCCGAATTTGTCAAACGATATGACTGGTCGCTCGTAGCCAATCAGTTTGAAACGTTATACGATATGGTGGATCAATCATAGTGCTATATTTTTGCATCAGCCTAGCCATCATTGTTCTTTTAAACCGCCTCATCATTCAATAACGCAAGACCGAAAAGCTCCGTCAGGAAAATCAATCTCGCGCCCACTTAGGCTTGCCACAAATCACCACAGAAGAGTTCGCCATTAAATCGGCCGATTATCGCCATCATATGTGACAGAACAACCTGCACATATGTTTTT
>WTJY01000532.1:2993-22423 GCA_011524645.1 Anaerolineales bacterium
AAAAAATCGGGGAATTACAGCTAGGTTTAGGTAAGACAAAAGCCGACCATTTCCCTCTAAATCGTAGACTTTATCAGAAATAACGTGACACCCATTTGGGGATAAAATGTGATAGAAAACAAGGCTAGGCATACCACTTAAACAGAGGTTCCTCTCTATCCCTATCATTTGTCCCTATCGCTTTATCTCTTATAAAGCTCAGTAGTTATTAACGCTTGATGGCATTCCGGTCCATCACAACAATCAGGAGATACCATGACAAAGCTTCATGAGTTAACCAACATTGGCCAATCGATTTGGTACGACAATATTCGCCGCAGTCTCATCGACGATGGCACCATCACACAGTTTCGGGATAACGGGGTTATGGGAGTAACCTCTAATCCTTCAATTTTTGAAAAGGCGATCGCCAAAAGCAACGATTATGACAGCGAAATCGCCGAATTAGTCGCCGCAGGCAAAGAGATCAACGAAATCTATGAAACCTTGGTCATTGCCGACATCGGCCGTACGGCCGACATCTTCCGGCCGGTCTACGATACAACCAACGGGGTTGATGGCTATGTCAGTATCGAAGTAAGCCCAACTTTGGCACATGACACCGCAGGCACAATCGCCGAAGCACGTCGCCTTTTCGCCACCCTTGATCGCCCCAATATCATGATCAAAGTTCCCTCAACACCGGAAGGGATCCCCGCGATCGAAACGCTTATCAGCGAAGGGATCAATGTCAATGTGACACTGATCTTCTCGCTCAGCAACTACGAAGATGTAGCCAATGCCTATATCACAGGACTAAAGAAATTCGCTTCAACCGGTGGCGATGTCAGCAAAGTCGCTTCGGTCGCCTCCTTCTTTATCAGCCGTGTCGATACCGCAGTTGACAACGCCCTAGCAGCAATCGGCAATAGTGATCTACAAGGCAAAATCGGGATCGCCAATGCGAAAGCGGCTTATGTAAAATTTGGCGAACTCTTTAGCGGTGAACGCTGGGATAAATTGGCCCAAGCGGGGGCGATGCCCCAACGGCCGCTTTGGGCCAGCACCGGCACCAAAAACGCCGCCTACTCCGATGTGCTTTACGTAGATACCCTGATCGGACCACAAACGGTCAACACCGTCCCTCCCCACACCCTAGACAACTTCATCGATCATGGCACCGTGGCCGAAACCTTGACCGTAGGATCGGACGAAGCGTTGGCTCAACTCGAAGCGTTACAAGACGCGGGTGTCAGCCTAGACAAGATCACAGATGAGTTGCAAACGGCCGGTGTCGCCAGCTTCGCCAAAGCGTTCGCCGGTTTGATGGGCAGCTTGCAAACAAAACGGGACAAAATCGAGGCAGAAAACAATTCTTTTCAAGCTAGCTTAGGGGATATGGATGCCCAAATCACTTCTGCGCTCAAGAAAATGGAAGAAGACAATATCGTCAGCCGCATTTGGGATATCGATCATACCGTTTGGCGACCAGAACCGACCGAGATTAGCAATCGCCTTGGCTGGCTCAAGGCTCCCGAAACGATGAGCGGTGAAATGGACCAACTCGAAGCGTTGGTCGCGGGTGTGACCACAGATGGTTTCACAGATGTCCTACTACTCGGCATGGGTGGCTCTAGCTTAGCCCCTGAAGTGTTCCAATTAACGTTCGGCAATAGCACAGGGTACCCGCAATTAGCGGTCTTAGACTGCACCCACCCAGAAGCGGTTTTAGCCCAAGCGAACCGTCTCGATCTAAGCACCACCCTGTTCATCGTAGCGACAAAATCAGGGGGCACGGTCGAAACATTATCTTTCTTCAAATATTTCTACAATGCCACAGCGGCCGTTGTGGGCAACGACAAAGCGGGACAACATTTTGTCGCCATCACCGATCCCGGCAGCAAGTTAGTCACACTAGCCGAAGAATATAATTTCCGGACAACACTCATCAACGACCCCAATATCGGCGGCCGTTATTCTGTGCTGTCCTACTTCGGCCTGACCGCCGCCGCATTAACTGGGCTAGATGTACCCAAATTGCTTGATCGAGCCAGTGAAATGGCCTGTCACTGTGCCGCAAACAATGTTGATGCCGATAATCCGGGGTTGCAACTCGGCGCGATCATGGGGGAAATGGCCCTAAACGGCCGTGACAAAGTCACTCTAATCACCTCCCCCATTTTGGCAAGCTTTGGCAACTGGGTCGAACAGCTCATCGCCGAAAGCACCGGTAAAGAAGGCAAAGGGATTTTGCCGGTCGTCGGAGAAGCGATAAATGCACCGGATCAATATGGCGCAGATCGCCTCTTTGTCTATTTGCGTCTAGCAGGTGACGATACCCACGATGCGGCCGTTGCGGCACTCGAGGCGGCGGGGCAACCGGTCGTTACCATTCGTTTGCGCGACACCTATGACCTAGGTGGGCAATTCTTCCTCTGGGAAATGGCCACGGCCGTTTCAGGCCACAGCCTCGACATCCAACCATTCGATCAACCCAATGTTGAATCAGCTAAAATCTTGGCCCGCCAAATGGTCGCTGAATACATGGACAAAGGGGAACTCCCCGCCGGTCAAGCGGTCGAACCCACAGCGGAAGCACTAACCGAATTCTTGGCTCAAGGTCAAGCGGGCGACTACATCTCGCTCCATGCCTATGTCAATTCGGCTGACAGCGAGCTGGTCACACTGCTAGAACAGCTATCGAACCAGATCGGAACACAAACCAAGCTCGCGACCACCTTGGGCTATGGTCCACGATTCTTGCATTCAACCGGACAGTTGCACAAAGGGGACGGCGGCAACGGTTTGTTTATCCAATTTACAACTGATGCGACGACCGATGCCGATATCCCAGACACGGCCGGAGCGGCGGAATCGACCATGAGCTTTGGCGTATTAATCATGTCTCAAGCACTGGGTGACGGCCAAGCACTCCTCAATGAAAATCGACGGTTTATTCGATTCCATTTAGGCACTGATCCACATGCAGGCATTCAAGTATTACTCGCGTCGTAACATCTAATGAATAACGGCTAAATAATTGTCGTATATGTTGTCTAAAGGGTTGCTCGGCCTACGGCCGAGCAACCCTTTCTTAAATTAGGTTTTTTCGGTGGCAATGCCACCGAAAAAACCTAATAAACATCTTTACGAGCCGCCATAGGCGGTGACAAGTCAACGATGACAGTTATTTAACATCTATGCCTAAGCAACATCAAAATCAATCTTAATCAAGGCCGCTTGTTCCATAAATTTGAGCAAGCGGCCTTTCCTGTTGCATATCGAGACAATATATGAACAAAATAAGAAGCAATTCAAAAAAGAGCTAAAAATGGGGGCAAAAATTGTTTTTCTTCACTAAAAATTGACAAAATATGGACAATATCGCATAAAAGAGGCTATTCGACAACACAAATCACTCTATATGCGAGGTTTCCATGACTACCTTAACCCCCAACAAATCATCTCTATCTACACCAAAAGAATCTTTCTTAGATAGCAACAAAGCCCTATGGGCGGGCATCATCTTTAGTTTCGCGTTTACCGGTCTCATCTGGCTAGTCCGGCCGTTACTACCTCAAATCGACTTCCTACCCGATACCGGATTCGCTTGGTATTACTGGAAATTACCCAATCCAACGTTCGGCTCACGCGCTTCCGCTTGGACCGGGTATTTGCTCCATCAAGTTGTCATTTGGTGGACCATTTATTACGCACAGACACGGGTTCACAAATACACAAAAGGGTTGCACTGGATCAACTTTATCGCCTTAGGGGCCAACGCCTTCTTTATTGTGATCCACTTGCTACAAACGGCAGTTTGGTATGACGGGCTGGCCCAAGACACATCGATCATGAGTTCTCAAGGCTCTGTCATCTTAATGCTCGTCATGATCTTACTGATGGAAAATCAGCGGCGCGGTCTATTTTTCGGCAAAAAAATCGGATTCTTAAAAGAGACCGGCCGTGTTGCTCGACAATATCACGGCTATATCTTTGCTTGGGCCATTATTTACACATTTTGGTACCACCCCATGGAATCAACCAGTGGACATCTCATCGGCTTCCTCTACACTTTTCTACTGATGGTCCAAGGCTCTCTCATGTACACTCGGGCACATGTCAATAAATATTGGACAACAGCACTCGAAGTGACCGTTCTCTTCCACGGCACAATGGTCGCCTATTTACAAGGGAATGGTATGTGGCCCATGTTTTTCTTTGGCTTCGCGGGGCTATTTGTGGTCACTCAAATGTATGGGCTCGGTTTAAGCAAATGGGGACGCTGGGGCTTTCTGGCCGCTTATGTTGCCGGTGTACTGGTTGTTTACAACGGCCGTTGGGCCGACATCAACGAAATCATTCGCATTCCATTTATCGAATATGGATTGGTCTTCGTTCTCGCCGGAATTATCTGGCTATTGATGAAAATTGTTGGCTTTTGGCAAAATCGCACCACTCCAACCCCAAGCACCTAGTGACCCGCTAATCATTTCCTCTTGTCCAACAGTACAATCATAAATAAACACAAAACGACGGCCGTTTGCTCTGTTTTACCAGACGGCCGTCGTTTTTATAGATATAAAAAAGTGCGCAAAAAGGCTACTCAGCCTCTTCCCCCACTTCAATACCGGCCATCATTTCTAACGCCTTTACAATCGCGTGGTTCCCTTCTTGCCCAAGCCCCTGACCTTGCAACGAGCGATAAAGATTAAACACCATACTGGTTAACAGCATCGGTGCGCCGACTTGATCGGCCGCTTCCATCACCAAACGTAAATCTTTTTGTTGGAAATCGATCGTAAATCCGGGACGCCAATCCCGCTTGACCACTTGTGGTCCACGATTGCTAAGTGACCAGCTACCGGCCGCGCCACCAGACACCGCTTCGAGTGTTTTGTCGAGATCAAGGCCGCTCGCTTCCGCAAACAACAACGCCTCTCCCACACAAATCATCGAACCGGCACACAAAATTTGATTGACCAATTTAACCGATTGCCCAGCCCCTTGATCACCAACATGGGTAATCGTTTTCCCCATCGCTTGCAGATAGGGCATGGCGCGCTCCACTTGCTCCGCATCACCACCGATCATAATACTAAGGGTACCATTGGCCGCCCCTTCGTTGCCGCCACTGATGGGCGCATCTAGCATGTACACCCCTTTCTCGTTTAAGGCGGCCGCGATTTCACGAGTCCCTTGCGGGCTAATCGTACTATGATCGACAACAAGCATTCCCTGACGCGCGTTCTGAATGACCCCTTCTTCACCTAAAACCACATGAGCCACATCATCTGTATTGCCTACACACACGAAGACGATATCACTTTGCGCGGCGACTTCGGCCGGAGATTGGGCCGCTGTCGCACCGGCCGCCACGGCCGGCTCCATTTTGCTTGCTGTCCGATTCCAAACAGCAACTTCAAAACCGGCGTTCAGCAGGTTCAACACCATGCCTCCCCCCATAATCCCTAAACCAACAAATCCTAACTTCTCGCCCATCTCAACATTTACCTTCTAATTGTGAATAAGTGGAAAGCGCATAATAAATGTTGTACCGTGACCATATTCGCTTTCAGCCACAATTGTCCCATGATGCGCTTCAACCATCGTTTTTACAATAAATAGCCCCAACCCCAACCCTTTTGATTTCGCTTCCCCTTCAGCTTGATAATAAAGCTTAAACAGGTTCGCAACCTCTTCTGGATACATTCCGCGACCGTTATCACCAAATTCCAAAATACCGATGTCCCCTTCAACAGACACCGAAAAAGTCAAATGGCCATCATTGTCTATAAATTTAAGGCTATTAGATACTAAATTATACAGGACTTGCTCGATCCGGCCGGAATGTAGTTTCATATAAACCGGTTCGTCGGGCAATGTCACTGTCATATCTAACTTTTTCATTTCCAGTGCGGGGGCCAGCGCATTGGTCACCATCTGCACCGGCTTACGCAAGTCCCCAGCGTAAAGCTCGATTTCTAAAGTTTCATTCTCTAAACGATTGAGATCCAACATGTCATGAATAAGCCGATTTAACCAGCCGTTCTGCTCGCGGATAATACGCAAGAATTTATTTCTTATCTCGCTATCGATTCCTTGGTTTTCCACCAGAAAATCAGCATATCCCCCTATCAAACTCAGAGGGGTACGCATATCATGCGCCGCGATAGAAAGAAATCGGGATTTCAATATATCAAGCCTTTGTAATTTGGCATTGGTACGCGACAGCTCCGCTTGAATCAAGCGTAATTCGTTCCGCTCTTGTGTTAACTCTTGTTTGAGCAAACTATTTTCTGTTTGGTCATCAATCACAAACAAAAGACCCGCATCCGATTCACCCGGCCGTAAAGGGAAGATCAAGAAATCATAGTACTGTATCTCCCCTTCGTCTGTAACGTGATTCACGTCTCGAATATGAAACAACGCTTCGTGCCCTGCAACAATTTCAGCTAAAAACGACTCGCTGCCCACAAATTCAAAAAAGTGATCGGTTAGTAACTCTCCCTCAAGCGAAACGACGGATGAATCGGCCGCAAATTGAACCATTTTTTCAGAAACAGTGAGAAATCTTAACTCACCAGACAGTTCGGCCGAAGCCATACGGTCAGAAAGTGCCGTAACCGTATGTACCGCTAACAACGCTTGAGATGGTATATCCATGTCATTATCCTCGCGTGATCCCATGTTATTTACTTACAGCATCCGCTAAAAGATCGAAAGCTTCTATAACATTTTGGCCTGTCTTCGCACTGGTGTAAAGCAAATCAGCCCGCAATTTGTCCGCGATCTTTTGCAAGCTTTCGTCACTAATTTGTCGCTGATCACTCAGGTCATACTTGTTAGCCGCCATTACAATCGGAGCCGATTCGTTAAACTTGCGTAGTTGCTGGCTATAATGTTCAAATGCATAAACAGTGGTATCACGAGTCAGGTCACAGACAATTAAAGCACCCGCCGCACCCCGTAAATATCCAGATAATTTATTCGCATGGTTGTCCCCCCCAGCCAAGTCCCAAATCAATAGATTAATCTGATGCTCCGGCCGTTCAACTTGCTTCCGTGAGATCTTAACACCGATCGTACTCAAATACTTGTCGTCAAAACGCCCCTCAACAAAGCGACGTATCAAACTCGTTTTTCCGACGCTAAAATCGCCTAGCATGCAAATCTTTTTTTGAATTGTTTTTTTACCCATTAATTAAAATAGCCCTACCAACCTTTTCGAAAATTATTCCTAGATGGCAATACCTTCGCCATTTTTAGATATAAATGACTCAAGCTAACGCAAGACCCTTTTTACATGAACCAAGGATGCCTGAGTACGACTGTTACGGTTCGACAGCAATCTCTAAAACTGTAATATTTTCCACGGGAACCCAAGCTTCAACCGTACCAAGCCTACTGTCTTCCCAACGAATCTCAACCCACTCATCCTCTTCTTGTAAGATTTCAACAAGTTCGCCTCGGGGGATAGCTAAATAAGTGGGTTCATCCAAACGAGGGGTCTGTCTACTCCAAACATTGGTATTAATGATCGGCTGACGAGCAAATTGTATCGCTGTCGCCGAAGGGGTCGGTGTTGGTGTAAAAGTTGCCGTATGAGTCGGTGTAAGTGTAGGTGTAGATGTCGATGTCGGTGTAGGAGATGGTGTATTGGTTGCGGTGGCTGTCATCGTCGGTGTACTGGTAGGTATCGCCGAAGCGGTTGCCGTCGGTGTGGGTGTCAATAGACCAAGCGCATAGGGCATCAAAGACCAAGTAAACCAGCTATAAAAACAGCAGAGCAACACGGTTGTCAGCCCGAACGCGATCCCAACATTCCGAAGCAAACGGTTATTATCGGCCGTGGCATCATCTTCTGCATCGGCCGCTTCGATAGCTTCAGTCTGAAGTTGAAATTCCTTTAAGGGGGTTAACAAGTCCGGTAGCTGATCAGGGTCCCCATCATACTGACTAAATGAATCAGCATGATGCAAGTGCAAATTAGAAACCATACGGCGCAAAGAAGCACGAAACCCTTCAGGTTCATAGCCGTTCAGCAAAACAGCAACATAGGCTTCTGAACCGCTTTGCATAATGATTTCGCCATCCCCATAGCCGATATCATTTAACTTGTTCTCTTCCGCATCCGCGTCCGGATCAAAGGAATCCCGCATAAAGTCCCGAATCGCGGTCAACATGCCACTCACCAAATCTGAATCGAGCGCATCTTCATCATTGGCCGCTGTGTGGGCCAAAACCAGCCCAGAGTCCCGCTGAATAAGAAATATCTGTTCAATTTGATATGGCAATGATTGACGCAGAGCCATATCACCAGATGAAACCCCTCGCAAACGATTTTGGATATTGGTGACGAAATTTCCTTCGGCCGGGCGTAAACGCGCATCAATTGCTCGTTGAAAATCGCGAAAAGCTTCTCCAACCGCACGAATCACACTGTCACCGATAATCGGATAGAGAACTTCTACCATTTCATCCCGAGAATCGCGAATCTGAATACGTGTCGCATTCCCGATAATAGGACCGAGTGCATTGGCCATCTCTTGCGGAGCATGCTCTACCGCATATTGGGTAATTTGCCCCATTTCGTCTGACACGGCCGAAATCATCCCTGACTCATGATCCGCCAATCGCGCACGCAAGCGTTCAATCTCAATCCGTAACTCAGCAGCTTCCGCCTCTAATTGTTGTACACGTAAACGCTCTTGCTTTAGCAAAAGGGTTTGCAAATCAGCCAACAATTGCGCATCTTCTTGTTCTGGCCCAGACGGTGTCGAGGGGTTAGATGTAGTCATAAGGGAGGGGGACTATCTAAGCGATGTCATCAACTTCTAAATCCAAGTACAAATGAACTAATCACCGGATTCTTCTTGCAATTTCTGCCCGATCATGACCAACATACGGCCGAGTTCGCGCCGGTTAGCCTTTTGATCATCCATCTTCGCTAGCTGTTCAGCCATCTGAGCTTCAAAATTATCAATACGATTTGTAAAGTGTTGCTCTAATGCCCCCAAACGGTCTTCCAAAGTTTGACGTGTAACTTCGAGTTGATCAGACTGCGCTTGATCTAAATCACTCGTACGTGTCAGCAGTTCTTGACGAAATGTCGCTAACCGCGCCTCTAAATCATCTAATTGAACAGAGGTATCTCGCGCATAATCCCCATACAAAATATCACGCAACCGTTCAAGTTCAGTACGAGAGGGTTGAGATTCAGACATGATTTCACCTAAATATGGAACTGTAGAATAATAAAAAAGTCACGTCATATTTTTACGTATATTGGGAACTTTGACAATGATTTGCCTAATCTACTTGAAACAAGTCCAATTGGAGGTGAAAATAAGTCAAATTTTTATAGCCCGGAGTATACAGGTTATGCAGATCAATAAAATGCGTTGTTACTTTCTCTATAGTGTACCAGTCACTGAATCATTACAGGTCGATGGTGCGGTTTTAGGAGTAACAATAGATCTTATCGAAAAACTACGCGAGAAATTTGAAGTTCGTGCAGTTGATCCACCTAAATTTTATACCAATCATTACCTGCAAGAACACACACGATACACGGTCAGTGACAATCAATTGCAGCATGAGACGACTGTTTCACCTAAAGAAATACGTCAACATCCCTTTTATGCTGACTTACACATTTCGGAACCGATCAAAATCTCTTGGGAGTTTTCATTATCACTACAATCAACAGGGTTGATCACCATTTGCCTTGATGTGAATGAAGAACTTTATAGCCACGAGGTCTATCGCCTAAGCGGTCTTCCTCTTAATCCATCCTATAAAGTGATTAACACCGAGCCGCTCGCCCAATTATGGGCCCACCAACCGAAAAAACGGCCCGATCGCATTACAATGGATAACCTTGCCGTCCTCCTTCATGAATATTTCTTTCGAGGAGTCAATCGAAAAGCACGTCGCTTTCGCGCCCTCAAACATGAAATCCAAATCCCGTTTACCACAATCGAAGTGAGCACAGATCTCAATAATCAACAAGAATTTGTGGATAAACATCGTGAAGTGTTAGCTGAGTTGGTCTTTAAACCGGGATGCTGGGAAGTTGAAAAGCCAAGCAGAGCCCATATCGATCAAGTGCTCGACCCCGAACGAGTTTGGAGTGTCGCTCAAGACACCTATTTCATTGCGGGATACGAAGGGGCTGTCTACGTCAAATTAACCGATTTTGATACAGGGATCGCGGCCGAAAACTCCGGCTTTTATCTCGCTGACGAAGCACAGGTGCTGTACTCTTATCAAACGGCCGTCTCAATGTATCACTTCCTCCGGATTCTAGATGACCTACTCGATCATGAAGTTGATCGCTTGCGCAACAGTGTCAACCGGTATCAACGCTATTTACGCAAATCGTTTAATATGCATGATGTGGCGGATGACAACCCGATTTTGCGCGAAATGAATGATTTCGTCATGCAAGTCACCAATCTCGAATTTGAAATCATCGAAATCATGGAAGAGATCGATAACCCAGACAAGCTAATCGAAGATGAATGGCATATTGTCTTAATTGACAAGCTCAACGAAGCGTTTGTCATCAAATCTTGGCGAAACAGCATCAACAGCCGCATTAATAATCTACGAAAGCTCGTAGAAACGGTAGAAAACACCTATCAACGTTTGCTAGATGTCGATATCAACCAAACATTATTGCGCCTCAGTCTCGAAAACAAACGGTCAGAAGAAATCGAAAAACGAATCGGCTATCTATTTGGTGTATTCGCTATCGCTGAATTGCTAGGATTACTCATCAATCTAGGCCTTGATGACAATGACCCACTGGTCCGTATGTTTTATGATCGCTTCGGCATCTCTCTGTTCGTCAGCCACATTATTAGCGCAATCGGAGTTTTTATCCTAATCGCAGTCCTGCTTTGGGGCATCGTCTATTTTGTTAATCGCGATGAACGCCGAGCCCAACAAAAATAACAAATTCTTGTAAACTATTATGACCCAATTAGATTTAGATTTTATTCGCAGTCAGTTTCCCGCCTTTCAGCAAGACAACTTGCGCGGCTGGGCTTTTTTTGAAAATGCAGGCGGTTCATACGCTTGTCAACAAGTGATCGATCATTTACATCGCTACTACACCGAAACAAAACTGCAACCTTATGGCTGTTATCCAGCAAGCATACGCGCCGGCCGAGAAATGGACGAAGCCTATGAAAAATTAGCGGGCTATCTTAACGTCACGGCCGATGAAGTACATTTAGGCCCCTCGACTTCACAAAACACCTATGTTTTGGCGCAAGCTTTTCGGGCCGGTTGGCAAGAAGGGGATGAAATTATTGTCACCAACCAGGACCACGAAGCCAATTCCGGTGTTTGGCGTCGTTTGGCCGATACGGGCATCATTGTAAAAGAGTGGCAACTCAATCAAGAGACAGGGCAATTAGATCCGGCCGATCTCGACAATCTTCTCACACCCAAAACCCGCCTGCTCGCCTTCCCTCATTGTTCAAATGTTGTCGCCCATGTCAATCCGGTTGCCGAGATTTCAGCGAAAGCACACGCGGTCGGCGCGATCGTGGTCACCGATGGGGTTTCTTATGCACCACACGGCTTCCCTGACATCCCCGCATTAGGCTGTGACATTTACCTGTTCTCGACTTACAAAACTTATGGCCCCCACCAAGGGTTAATGGTTGTGCGCCGTGGTTTGCTCGACAAGTTGGCTAACCAAAGCCATTACTTTAATGCGGAACAGGTTCATAAAAAGCTGGTTCCGGCCGGACCCGACCACGCTCAAGTCGCCGTAGCAGGTAGCATCGCCGACTATTTTGATGCGGTTTACGCCCATCACTTTAGCGAAGAAGCGGCCGCCCCAGAGCGCGGCCAACAAATACATGATCTATTCCGGCAACATGAGGTAGACATATTACAACCATTACTCGATTGGCTAGATGCACGCTCCGATTTGCATATTGTTGGTCCCAAAGATGCGGCCGTACGGGCTCCCACAGTAGCGGTTGTCACACACAATAAATCAACCGCCTTCGTCGCTCGTGAATTAGCCGAACACAAAGTAATGGCAGGCTCTGGAGATTTTTATGGTGTTCGGGTCTTAAAAGGGATGGGCATCCCACTTGATCCTGGTGTATTACGCATGTCATTCGTCCATTACACCTCAGCCGATGAAGTAAACCAGCTCATCAAAGGGCTAGACGCAATCCTATAGCCGCTCCAAGAGTGGGTCAATTTGCCGAAGAATCGCTACCTGCGTACAAACAAATTGGTCCACTCCGTATCCACAAAAAGCTTGCGCCCCCCCACGTCAGCACACTACCCCATCAACATAGAGTCAGACACAACCGCTAAGACTCTTTTTTCTTATCTTTCTTCTTCTTATCTTTCTTCTTCTTATCGCCAGATTTTTTCTTTTTATCTTGCTTATCTTTTTTGTCTTTCTTTTTTCCCTTATCTCCCTTTTTCTTTTTCTTCTTATCTTTTTTGTCTTTCTTCTTGTCTTTGTCTTTCTTCACTTGCTTCTTCTCGGGCATCCCTTCCATATCCGTATCAATCGGCTCAGCTTTTTCAACATCAAGTGCAGAATCGGCAACCGAAGATGGCACTTCGTCAGGTAGCGCGTCAACCACAACGGCCGTTTCTAGCACCTCATCTATCGTATCGGTGGGCACGATTTTGATAGAATCGGGAAAAACAGCGACACGGCGTGTGCGAAAGCGACCACGCCAATAACGCACTTGATTCACCGTCAATCCAGAAGAGGCGGCCGCATCATCCTGCGTTTTACCAGCGGCTAAAACCAACAGTGCGGCAGCACGTGGCGCATAAACAGATCCCCCAGCGGCGATTTGGGCACAAATAGCCTGTTCTTCGGCGGTCATAAACTGATTTTTTTCTTGCAATGTCATCGATTGGTACCTAATCTCAACAACAGTCCCTAAAATCTTACAGACTATTTGTTTGTAGTTTTGTCACATGGATAAATACATCGTCTCAAAAGTGATCTATTTTTTTGCCTCTCCTATGAGAAAGGGCTGGGGGAGGTGGATTTTATAAATTTCCCTCTCCCCCAGCCCCTCTCCCGTTGGGAGAGGGGGCAAAACAGACGAATTTCAAAAAGCTATAAGATTTCTGAGACGCTGTAATAAACACACCAGCAATGTAGTATGAACATTCTGTTCAGACATTGTAACAAGTTGGTATCGATAGGCAATGGGAAATGCAAGCGCAGAAGCTCCCCCTCTAGTTGTCGGAATAGGCAGCTAAGAGCTCAAAAAACGATGTCCAATTACATGTTGTGATTTACAAATAATGTGGCGAAAAGACTCTTCTAATTTTTGCGGCCGTAAAATCGTAAAGTCGCAATCTAGCTGTAAAAGGATAAATGCGATTTTATCTAAATCATATGTATAAATTCGCAACAAAGTCCCCTTCTCGGCCGGTGTAAACATCACAGATGGCAGAGATACAAGCTGACGCGCATAAGGTTCTGCAACCTTCAGCAATACATCAACCTGCCAACGTCTCGGCGGTAGTTGCTTAGCCCGCAACAAACGGTACTGACGATGTCCCCCTTGCTGCATCATCGCTTCAACAGGCAACCCCATCTCCTGCAATGTTCCGATATAGGTTTGCATCGTAGAGCGATCTACATTTAGCTGATCAGCTAAATCACCGCCATTAAGCCACTCGCCCCCTTGGAGTAACTCAACAATTTCCAATAATGGTGTAGATGGATAATACATAAAAAATCTCAAACAGTGCCCATCTGCCCCGATAAAGGCAATGGTCATATAAAAATTCAAATATATGAAACAATATCTTCGCCAATACCAAGCGTCTGATTGGATTTATTTCCCTCCCAACAGGAGAGGGATGCTTTTGATCAGACGTGAATTAAAAATCATTGCGCTATCGCGCCTGAGATATTTTTAATTCAATGAACAAATTTGCCTTAAAGGCAAATTATTTGTCACAGCGGTCTAAAAATAGCGAAGATACTGATTAAAACGACTAGGAATTAAGTACTATAGCGTATACGGTGTACCTTAACATTTATACGGCCGTATCGCAATAAAAATCACCTTAAATGAAAGGATTAGTAGCTTTTCAATTTATAATTAACTTCAATGGGGGGGCGGTGATGTGTTTCAAGGGTCATTATAGATTTCAAAGTCTTGCTACTCCCCTTGCCATTCATCCTACTTTAATTAAATTACAAGAACCTAACAAAGATAATTTTTGCTAAAATCTACAAATGCCTTATCTCTATTTTCAAGGAGGCACGCTTGTCCTAAACGACGTGCCTCAAGACACAACACTTCAACTAGCCGATCCATTTCGCTGGATCAAAGCGAAGTGGCGCTGTGAAGCATATCACTACTCACAAATTCGGCCGTGGCTCAAACAACACCGCATCAAAGACCGTGTACCTCAATGGCAATCACTCAAGCTCAAACTACATGACGGCCGTCAAGCACATAGCTACCAAAAAGAAGCCTTACAAGCTTGGGACAAGCAAAATAGACAAGGATCAATTATCCTCCCCACCGGCGCGGGCAAAACATTTGTCGCACTCCGCGCCATCTATCGCGCAAAATGCTCGGCGGTCATAGTCGCCCCAACGATCGATCTACTCCACCAATGGTACGCACGCTTAGTCAATACATTTTCTTGCGACATCGGCGTCTATTATGGTGGAGAAAAAAATATCCAGTCTATCACTGTCACCACCTACCATTCGGCCGGAGATTTAATGGCCGACTACGGCAATCAATTTAAATTATTAATCTATGACGAAGTACATCATCTCCCAGCCCCGAGCTGGGGGGAAACGGCACTCATGTGTCCCGCCCCCTTTCGCCTAGGCCTGACAGCGACTTACCCAGAAGCGGAACGGGAGACAGAAATGCACCTTAGCGAGCCGGCCCCCACTTACGAACTCCACGGACACCGAACCCGCTGGCGCATCAGTGAATTAATCGGTTCAATCGCCTACGAGCAAAAGATTCAAGACTTAATCGGCGCACAACTCGCAGAATATCGCACGGTCAGAGTGCGCGTCGAACTCGGACCAGAGGAACAAGCCAGTTATGATCACCTCTATGCGATTTATAGTGGCTATTTTCGCGGGCAAGGCTTAACACGTCGTTATGGTGCCCACTGGCTCCAAGCACTCATGCGCCTGAGTAACGAAGATGAAGAGGCACGTCGAGCACTACTGGCTCGTCAAGAATTACAACAACTTCTTGCGGGGGCATCAGCCAAGCTCGATGCTCTAGAAAAGCTTCTCCAAGAGCATAATGGGGATCGAATCTTAATCTTTACAGAAAACAATCAGGCAGTCTATAAAATCGCCCAGCGGTTCCTCATCCCGCCGCTCACGCATGAAACGAAAACGGCCGAGCGCAAAGCACTATTAGACCGTTTTCGTGCAGGTGACTATCCGGTTATTGTGACATCAAAAGTGCTAAATGAAGGGATTGATGTGCCAGCTGCCAAAGTCGCGATTGTTTTAGGGGGAACGGCCGGTGCACGGGAATATATTCAGCGACTCGGCCGTGTGTTACGTAAAGTAGGGGATCAGACAGCGGTGCTTTATGAAGTGATCGTGCGCAATACAGTAGATGAAGGGCGTGCTCAGCGAAGGCGGCCGAAGAAAAATCGTCTCTAAATCAGAACCAATACAGAGACAAGCAAAAGACCCAAAGCGATTCCCTGACCTGTGCGTTGTGAAAACACGCACATCGACTTTTGCATCCAAATGACCATCGGCTCATTTTTCGGTTGAGTCAGGGCATAAACCCAACTAAACATCAAAAACGCCGGAAGTAGTGCCAAAATCGATCCGGCTAGCGTAATTGACATCGGCAAAACAGGTTCAACCAAGGGGAAAAAATAAGCCAGTACGACTAAGCTCACCAAATGCATCATTTGATCAATGATAAAATCAATATCTGGCGAAAATAAGGGCTTACTTACTTTGAACCAATCAATTGCAAAATGCACAATTCCCAACAAAAGCAATATCGGCCACGAAGTGCGCCAATCTTGGATCAGAAACGCGGTCAAAACAACGTGGATCACAACATGGGGTAGAATATAAAATCCACCACGAAGTTTTAATTTAAAGATAAAGTTTGTTTGGAAGGGGAAATCGCCAAGAAGATGGGCCAAGAGGAGGGTAGTGAACAAACTTGTCATAAGATTACAAAATAGAGTAATTTAATTATTGTTGAGTAGGTAGACTCGACAAATAGCAACAATTGACAACAATACGTAGCTATTCAGTAGCTTTCTTGGCTCCCCCTCTCACTTGAGGGAGAGGGGCTGCGGGGAAATTTATTTAAATCCACCACGCCCAGCCTCTCCTGATAGGAGGGGCGCAAATCCAATTAAACAGTTACTGAATAATTACAACAATACAATATAAAAAGGTAATACCATGAAGGAGTGCGTTGGTATAGAGAATAGGTTTATGGTACTACTAGATATTAGCATAAGACTACCGTACTTTCCACAACAAACTGTATTTTACTTTACTTTTTTTCTAATTTTAATTGTGCTCACAGCAGATCTTGTTAAACCACGTCTCAGACAACAACAAAATAGCTTAACTGTACGCTGGCTCCTACCCAATCCGGTATGGAGCCAAACCGCCGTCGATTTGATCAACCTACTCTATGGTTGCCTGGGTGAAACGCAAGAAACTTGGCAAACGGCCGTAACCGATTACTGTGGCATACGCACCGACTACATCGTGATTCGCGGTCTTGCTAAAGTGCTAAGTGATCAAGCCACATTCACACCGGAAGACACCCCCATTCCTGCTGATCAATTACGACATCTCATTTTCCAACAAGGGCCGGTTTTTCACAAACCGATCGGACAACAGCAAACTAGAAAAAATCGCCTAGCACAAATCGCGGCCGAACACCCCATTTCAATAGAGCAAATTCCCCTTGCCCTTTTTGCGGATCGCCCCGCCAACTATCGACTCCGAGATGTCGGGCAAACATGGACGGCCGAAACCCTCATCAATCGCTACAATCTTGAACTAGCCCGCGCCGCACTCTATTGGTCCGATGGCATGCAGATCGAACTGTATGACAATTTCAAAGATTTTTGGAAATTTATGAAATTGTTCAAACTAATGTTCTGGGCCACACCGATCGTGTCAGACGCAGGAGGGGATGGGTATCATATCGCGCTAGACGGGCCGATTTCCCCTTTTGTACAGAGCACCACCCGCTACGGCCGTCAGCTAGCCGCGTTTCTCCCCGCTCTTTTTCTTGGGCAAAAATGGTCAATGACCGCAACAGTACGCGTCCCTCAATTCCGTAAAACACTCACCTACCACCTTGATCACAATGTACCCCTTCAAAGCCACTTTAAAGGAAGCGGTGATTTTGACAGCAAGCTAGAAGCTGATTTCGCAGCCGAATTTTTAGCCAAATTTGGAGATGAACGAGGACAGTGGATACTCGACAGAGAAGATGAACTTATCATCTTAGGTGATGCGGTCATGATTCCAGATTTTAGTGTGACTCATAAAAAAGACGGCCGTCGCGCCCTGATCGAAATCGTCGGCTTCTGGCACCCCAACTATTTACAAAAAAAGCTGTGGCAAGTACGGCAAGCCCAACAAAAAAATCTCATTCTACTCGTCTACGAAAAACTAAACCTCACCCCCGACAAGCTTAAAGATGTCCCATCTGAAGTGCTCTATTTCAAAAGCAAGCCGGTTCTCAAACAAGTTCTAGCCGCTATCGAAAAAGTAGCCACCTAGCCCAGCATGCCATTCCGCTTACTCGGCACACGCCACTCATCACTCGGCACTAAAAAACATTGCCTTTTCTTTCCAAATCCCCTACACTTTTTCGCTATCCTGCATCTCCCTATTAACCCTATTTCAAAACAATCTTATGTCTCTACAAACACGCGTTATTGACGAATTTCAACAGCAATTTGGGGAAACCCCACAATTTATCATTCGCGCCCCCGGCCGTGTCAATCTGATTGGTGAACATACCGATTATAATGATGGTTTTGTTTTACCAATGGCGATTGATCGCGCAGTCTGGCTGGCCATTCGGCCGAGGACCGATAACAGAGTTTATGTGACCTCAACCGCCATTGACACACCAACCGATTTCACCCTAGACAACCTTGAGAATGAAGGACAACACCATTGGAGTGAATATCTAAAAGGGGTCACGTGGGCACTGCAAGAAGCGGGGCACAAATTAAATGGTTGGGAAGGGGTCTTAGCCAGTGATGTACCGGTTGGTGCAGGACTTTCCTCATCGGCCGCCATCGAAATGGCCACCGCTCGCGCCTTCACCGCAGTGACTCCCGATCTTGCATGGGACCCACCCACCATGGCGCTCTTAGGCCAAAAAGCGGAAAACCAATGGGTCGGAGCCAACACCGGTATTATGGACCAAATGATTTCGGCCGCTGGCGAGCAAAACCATGCCTTGTTTATCGACTGTCGTGATTTATCAACAAAATCGATCCCTTTACCGGCCGGCACCGCTGTGGTCATCATGGACAGTGCCACCCGTCACACCCATGTCGATTCCGGCTATAACACGCGCAGAGAACAATGTGAAACGGCAGCCTCCTTCTTTGCCGTTTCACATTTACGTGATGTCACTACCGCACAGTTCGAAAGCAAATCGGCCGAACTCGAAGCAACACATGACAACGAAGTGATGCGTCGCGCCCGCCATGTCATCACCGAAAACGAACGGGTGCTACAGGCGATTGCCGCGATGCAAGCGGGGGACGCGACAACAATGGGTCGCTTAATGAACGAAAGCCATAAGAGCATGGATCAAGATTTTGAAATCACCAATGAACAGCTCAATGTATTGGCACAGTTGGCCCAAGCGCAAGAGGGTTGCTTTGGCGCACGGATGACCGGTGGTGGATTTGGTGGGTGTGCGGTCGCTTTAGTCGCGGCCGATCAAGCGACCGACTTCGCAACGGCCGTTAGCCAAGCATACGACCAACAAACAAATCTTCAATCTAGCATCTATATTTGCCAAGCGACCGCTGGGGCCGCCATTCTTGGCGATTAAAGTCGCAATCTTAAATTCGTTAGCCAACCGTTGTAAGAGATTTATCAAAATATGATATTTTGTACTCTTTTACTGCTTCCCAGAATGGCTAACGCCACATCTCCACAGTCTTAAAATCCCGCCCAACTAGCGGTACTCAGCTTGTTTTAAAGGGTCAACCTGCGCCAAATTCAAAGCGGCATTCAGATCGCGATCCATCGTTAAATGGCAATGTTCACATCGGTAAATCCGTTCGGAAAGAGCCATATCCGCTTTCTTACGCTTGCGCAGGGCTGCCGCGCTTATGCTTTTGCCGGTTTCTTGATACACCACTATTTTTCGCGCCAGCCCCCAGTTATATGTATATCTTGCTGTGCCTGCACAAGC
>WTJY01000397.1 GCA_011524645.1 Anaerolineales bacterium
CCTTCCCTCAAGGGAAGGGGGCTTTCTCTTTTTACGCTATTTTTGTCGGCCGTGCACCTCGGGGGGCGGAACTTTTAAATAATTCGCAAATTTAGGCTGCTTTTGCGACCTAAATTTGCGAATTAACCGAGTGTTTATCATACCAAACATCGCGCAGTCAGCTTCCACCATTTGCGCGATGTTTAAATATGGAAATCTGTTGTTCTGTAATTTGGGCAAAGATTAAATAACAGGATCAACCAATTCCTGTGTTGCCAGAGGGAACTTCAGCGTAAAGGTGCTCCCCACACCCACCTCACTTTCCACAGAAATCTCCCCCTGCATCAGCTCTGTTAATTGTTTCGCGATAGACAACCCTAATCCAGAGCCGTTAAACGGCCGAGAAATCGTCTCATCCGCTTGACGGAAGGGCAAAAAGACAATTTGCATCGCATTATCATCAATCCCGATTCCCGTATCAATCACATCAAGTATCCACTGATTGTCTTCAATTCTAGCCTGCACAGTCACCCCACCCTCAAGCGTAAACTTCAGAGCGTTGCCTACTAAATTATTAACCACTTGAGCCAACCGATCTAAATCACACACGATTTTACAATCGCTCTCTGTATCAACCTCAACGTTGAGATAAAGCCCCTCTTTATCAGCCAATGTGCTCAGCAAATCAACCACTTCAGTAACCAGGAAATTAGGATTGGCAATCGTTTGCTTCAATTTGATCGAAGAACTATCCAACTGGGATTGATCTAAAAGCTCATCCACCAATTTGGTTAAACGACGCGCATTCGCCAAAATCCGATAATTCATATTTTTTTGTTGCGGATTTAGCTCCCCAATCGCACCGGTATCCAACATGCCAGCGATCCCTAACACTGCGCCCAATGGGGTGCGAAATTCATGACTAACCCGCGCAATCAATCGTGACTTAAACTCATTCGCTTGTCGAGCGACCAAAATCGCATCCTCAGCCATCTCCTTTTGCATTTCCATGTCAGCAACCATCTGCTTTTGATCGGTAATGTCTCGCAACACCACAACATACCCGTTGACTTGAGCACTCTGGTCGATCAATGGTGAACGGCTGGCCTGAAAAACAAAGGAAGAACCGCTGTGATCGGTAACCGGAATTTCATAGCTGGCATTCTTCGGCGTGGCCGCACGATGGAACCACAAAATTTCCCCCAACAACAAATCAACACTGCTACCTAATTCTATTTTCGGCCGCGCAAAGCGATCCGCCAATGATTGAGCAAGTTGATTCATCTGTACTAAATTACCGCTCCGATTAAACACAAACATCGGGTCGGGTAAATTATCCACAACTTGCCACTGAGCCAAGCCGGAAACGTTCAAAACACCACCCTGATACATCCCCCAAATCATAAACATAATGCTAACGACAAAGGTCAGGGGGGTCCAATCGATACTTGAATCGGTCTGCAAGACGCCACTCAGAAACAAAACGCTAACGATAAAAGGCAAAAATAGACCGATCGACAAGGTAACCGTTTGATAACGCACATCTTTGGCCCGTACAAAAAACTGCAAAAATACGCTCAACGCACCGATTGTCTGAAGATAGCTAAATGTCAAATGCACATAGAACAGCGGCCCCCACACAAACGTGTCTAACGTAATCTCGCGATAGAACATTTGATGCCATTGATTGGTCCACATCGTCAAAACAGTTAGCGTGGCCCCTCCAAGCAAAATATAAACAACCGGCTTGGTCATCCACTCCTGACGCCCCGCATAGGTCAACACAAACATCGTACACAGGGGAGCCACAAAAGGTGCAAACGTAAAATTAAAGCTCGTCCAAAATACCCGACCGGCCGTGTTCTGTACCCCCTGTTGGCCAAATTCACCAAATGACCAAAAGGCGACCACAAAAACCAACCCCAAAAACAAACGCGCAATCGGCTGTTTTCTATCCCGGTAGACAGGTATGCTTAAAACCAAGCACAATACCCCCCCCAAGACCAATGGAAATGCATCTGAATTTGCTGTCCAATTCATAATAACGAATTTTTATCAATCAACTACAGGTTCACCACGATTGTGTATCTAGCGTTAAAGATTTACAGTAGCTCAATTTTTTCGAGCAGATGTATCAATTGTTGTTGAAAAAAACTAAGAAGGGGTGGAATTGATACATGTATTCTATCTAGTAATTTATTTTACACCATATCGAGTACAAGTCAGGGCAATCGCTTTCTAAATCAAATCGATAGTAACGTGGACTATTTTCACCATG
>WTJY01000372.1 GCA_011524645.1 Anaerolineales bacterium
GTAGAGGATTCATAAAATTTAAGTTTTGTCGAAAATAAAACGATAGGGGATCAGAAACCTTTTTACAGAGGCAATTCCCTATCTTGTATCTCTATCTCTATCCCAGAAACTGTTTCCGACAGCGTCTATCATTGACTTGTTATACGCATGACTTAGACCAAAGAACGGCCGATCAAAGTCTCCATCGTATCGGTTAAATTAGCACCCACATAAACGGTAAATCGGGTTCCTTGCCCCACAACTTGGGCCTCCATATCTCCCGACATCAAATGACAATAGTAGCGACTGAGAATTAAATCAAAGGCCGTACCAGCAGTCGCCCGATTCTTTGCCATATTAAGCGGATCTCCGCCTCCGACAATTTGCTCTAAATGCTCTTGGGAAATTCCTTGGGCCTCATCTTCTATTTCAACGACAAGCACCGGCTGATTACGTCGCCGTCCCATTTTCGCACGCAAACGAATTTCCCCATCTCGGGTAAACATTGCAGCATTTTGCAAAACATCAATCAAGATTCGCAACATTTTACTACGATCCAAATAGACCATATCAAGTTCAGGATCAATCTTGACAGTAAAGGCGTTATTGTGCTCTTTGATCAACGAACGTACCGCTAAATAAACTTCATTCAACAGACTTTTGATCAAAACAGTCTCTAAGTTTAATTTAACTTTACCAGCTTCGATATCACTCAACTCTAAAATGTCGTTAATTCTTTTGGCTAAGCTTTGCCCCGCATCTCGAATAGCCGCCATTTCTTGTTGCCAACGATACAAAGTCGGCGGCGCTTCACTTTTCGCTTCCGCATAGAGTGATTGACTGTGGGCCACAATTCCCTGCAGGGGTGACTGCAACGCCCGCACAATCTGCTCTAGCGCATCTTGATTCCAATCCATGTCCTCGCTTATAAATTCTGGGATTTCCTCGATTTGGCTTTGTCCATGGACAGAAATCACTTCGGCTGCGGCCGTATGTAGCAACGCATTATCAAGGGTAATCGCGGCAAAAAGCGCAAAGTTTTCTAAAATCGAAATCTCTTGCTCATTAAAAATGCGGTCTTCAGCACGATACGCAAACCCCAACACCCCCAACACCCCTTCGCTCGAGCGAAGGGGCACACCGGCCGCGCCATAAAGACGGTCTTCCGTTTCCACATGCCCGAATCGCTTGGTGTAATCGCGAGCGATAATCATCCGGCCGCTCACCCAAGTCGCCCCAGCTAATCCAGCCTCAGAGTCAAGAACCTCAGGCATCTGAGTGGCATGAAATGCCCCAATTCCCGCCTGAAACTTCAAGACATTAGGGTCTGCGGTACGCAAATAAACAAACCCATCATTCGAATTAAGCAAAACACCGGCACGGCGCACAATATCAGCGACCAGCGCATCTAAATCAAGTTGGTTAATCAAATTGGATACTGTTTCTTGCAACGCTCCCATATAAGCATATTGGTTGCGTAAAAGGCGATCGGCTCGCTCTTGGTCTCGTAACCGACGCTGTAGTGCTTCATACAGCTTGGCGTTATCTAGCGCTTGGCTCGTCGCGGCCGCCACACTATTGGCCAGTTTTTGCTCCTCTTCCGTAAACTCCCGCACCGATGTCGCGTTCAAACCGATCGTTCCGATAATTTGAGCCCGAGTCATCAGGGGCAACAAAATCATAGCTCGCGTCCCATTTTGCTCAGCGATATGGCGTGTTGCAGCCAAGCGTTCATCGTCCAATACGTTGTTAGAAACTAGCGGTTTTTTTGAGCGCAATAAATGCTGGGTAGAGGGATTATTTTCCACCGGAATCTTACGCCCCAAGGAGCTTGGCTCTTTTTTCTCTTTAACATGCTCCGCTACGATAGTCAATTCCGTCTGTGTCGTGTTAAAGATCGCCGCCGAAGAGCGTGACAGATCAAACGCCTCTACAAACTCTTTACAGATAATTTGTAGAATCGCGTTGGTATGATACGACGATGTCGTCGCAGCAATAACACGATTAAGCAATAGTGTTTCATCAGGTTGGCGCTCAGTCACCGCAGGCTGGCTGACAGACGATTCCGCTTCATAGGCTTCATCAAGGTGCAAGATAAAACGACGCCACTCTTCCGCATTGGGTGCACGAGTAATGCTTAAGCGATTTTTTCGAAGTTGTTTTTTGAGTTTATTGTGCATGGGAAGGGTTAATTCACTAACATTACGGTGGGTTAAAACGAATTTTTATTATCGCTATCCTCTTGAATTACGGCAAGTCATAAATCTCGTAGG
>WTJY01000346.1 GCA_011524645.1 Anaerolineales bacterium
CGACTATTTTTGAACGATTTACGCTTATCCCACCAAATTCGGCAGTATCAGAAATCTGTATCTACAAAACTTGACACTTCCATAGCAATTCAATGTTTGGATATGGGAAATAGAAATTCTATTGATGTTAAAACTGGCAAATGTGTGCAACTGTCTCATCAAAATCGTTGTAGTTTCAAAAAATAAAGGGCTGAGCAATCACGCCCAGCCCAAACCATTAAACAAATGCGGTTAGGTGCGAGTTCTCTCAGAATTCACTTTAGCCTTCAACGAAATCAACCATCCGGCCGTCTTCGGTAAACCAACCACAAGGGCAATTGGCACTTGGATTGTCGTCAGGAATGGTGACCGATGTATAGATTGATGGCAAAAACACCTTATCTGTCATCGATGGGTCTAACACAACGGTCTCAGGAATATCTAATTCAACCGCAATCCGATCCGAAGCTCGAGAGGTCCAATTCGGCCCAGTCTGTTTAACCGGAATTTGCGTTAATCCTTCAGCCAAAACACGTGTCGCCTTCATGTAATAGATATCAACATCAAGGGTCTGGTCTTTGACTTGCTGTAAAACCGCATCGGAACAATTGCCAACATTCATACAAGTTTGATAGGTCATACTGTCATGAATCATGACTTCAGGAGCATGGAATCGATAGGTATCAACTTTAAAGAAGGGTAACCATTCAACAGATGTGTGTAAGTCAACATCGATTGTTTGTCCATGCAATGGCAATCCAGACACGGTTGTATGGTCAACGGAGATCAAATCGAATGGGGCAACGTAATTACGCAATCGGTAGGTACCGCTGCCAGGGTACGGCTTAACCGATTCCAACATACTCACACTGACATAGGGGTCAACATTAACTGGCGGGAAAACCATCATCACAAATTCCGTACCATCTGGTGGATCTAATCGGGTATAGTCATGTTGGCCTTGATCACCAACCGCATATTTATCAGCCATTTGGACATTCAATGCATTCAAACGGCCGACAGCGGATTGACCAGGCCAATAATAGCTAAGAAATGACTTCTCCTTCGAGCCTAAAACATCAACATGGACATATTGCGGTGTATCAAATATAAAGTCGAGGCGTAAATTGGTGCGTGAATTATTATCAAGCACAATGCGACACCCCATATTGGCCGGTAGTTCAAGACGGCCGTCGGCGGTAAACGTAGGAGCGATTGTAAGTGCATCGTAACGCATCGATCCGGGTGCAGTCCCACGGGCGGGTTGCGTATAACCGGCCGGGAAATAGATAATACTGGCCGCTTCATCTGTTACATCAACCCCGTTCGAAGTAATTCGAACCGTTGAGGCCGGAACAACAACGGGCCATTGATCATTAAAAGGAGATTGCCCGACGCAGCGCCCTTCAGTAGCGACTGATTCAGGCCGCATTCGTGCCACAATGTTTACTTCGTCACCAGACAGTGAGCCAGAAACATATTGCAACAAGCTCACGCCAGGCTGCCAAGCCAATGTTGAATTACTAAATATCGATGGATCAACACCACCGCGAATCATATCTACAACACTTAAAGAGCGCGGTTCAAGCCATGCTGGGACCGTCTCTATATCAGCTACGGCCGTAGCCCCCTCATCTATAGGGTCCTCTGCATCTGCTGTTTCACCACTCGCAGCGACAGATGTAATAAGGATAAGCAAAAACAAAAAACTACAAGTAACCCAAATAATACGAAATGAAGAAGTAGTGTTTTTTACGTTCATGAGCCTCTTAAAAAATATAAATACAAATGATTCAGCAATTCTCAACCTAAAATCGATTTTGGCTGTCAAAATCAACAAATTCAGTCCCTCAGTGCCGATTTTCGCGCCGATGGCGCGAAAATCGGCACTTTTAGAAAGAGTGTTTCGGCGGCTTCGCCATCGCCCCCCCCATTTGAAGCAATAGTCGCCTATGGCGACAATAAAAAGCGATTCCTTTGGTTCAGATTGAGAATTGCTGTCAATAATTCACGATACTTGTAATGAAAATGTGTTGCGCAATGTAAGGAAACAAGCCAAAGTTAGACAATATCTATGCCTGATACTACTCACCTATTGAAGCAAAAAAAGTCAATTACCTTACTTTAAATATGTAGACTTAATACATCTTAAGGTGTATTGTAAGATTGTTTTGCTAGAGCCAAGCGGTATTTATAGATATTGCTTTGTATAATGGCAATACCTTCGCCATTTTTAGATCGCTGTAACAAATAATTTGCCTTTAAGGTAA
>WTJY01000487.1 GCA_011524645.1 Anaerolineales bacterium
TTAGTTACCTTTTTCCAGCAAGCTTAGCGCAAAATCAAGCGTTTCTTGCGCTAAGCGGGCCATATCGGCCGTATCTTTCATATAGGTATCGGTCGTCAATGTCGGTACGCCGAAATCATCCAGCAGCCCATCATCTTTCGTATCGTACACAAACCCATCTAAGAGATCGCTATAATAGCCCAAAACCCCCGCCACGGAACGTGGCAAACGCAAATCTTTGAGCAATTTCGCGGCCGGTCCTTTCACCGCTTTCCCCGCAATAATCGGCGTGACCGCCACCACCACCTCGGGAATATCCATAATAGTCGGCTTAATCGGATAAACCTCTAAAATCGGCGAAATGCTGACAAACGGGTTCGACGGACCGATAATCACAATGTCCGCTTGATTCAAAGCCTGCATCAATGGAGCCGAAGTGCGGGTGCTCTGCGGCAAAATAATTTCTTCTACTTCCGGCTCCCAATTCCGTTGCACAAACCATTCAGGGAAAGAAAGCGTCTCCCCCTCCTTCGTCTTGATCTGGGTCGGCGACGGCTGATCACTCATCGGCAATAGCGTGTGTGAAATACCGAACAGCTCACAAAAATGGCGGGTCACTTCGGTCAAGCTCTTCCCCTCTTGCAACATCGCTGTCCGGGTCAAACTCATCCCCCATTCCAGATCAGTGGCTTCAGACCAAGAAGGGCCACCGGTCGCTTGCACCAGCGTCTGAATCGCTTTACCAACGGCCGTGGCGAAATCAGGGGTGCTCCCCAGCGCATCCGCCAACTTAAACACTAAATGGTCTAAGTCATGGGAAAAGGTCAACCCACAATAGCCGTAGTCATCCCCCGTATTTCCTATGATCGTCAGCCGCTCAGGTGGCACAATTTGCACAAGACCGGCCGCGAGTTTGGCACCACCCGCACCACCAGCCAATAAGATAATATTTTTGTCTACAGTCATACGGGAAATTATAACAAAGGATTCATATGGGAGTAGAATAGGCGATAATACATTCTAAACAATGAGAGAAGAGAAGACATTTTTTATATTAACCAACAAACTGGCAGTCGCGCTTCAGGCCATCTACAACCGGTTATTTCAGCAATTAACAACATCAGTGGTATCGATACCCAACCAAGCTACACGCAAATTGTGACTGTCGATACGGAAGGAAATGTTTTGATTTTTATCGAAATCGTTTTCGGTAGTTGCGAAAAAAACAGGACTCTATCAAGTAGACGCCCGTATAATAAGTTCTGTCGGATAAGTAATCTGTTTCGCCTCGGTCGATCCCTGATCAATTCGAGACAATAACATCTCCATGCTTTTTTGAGCCATATCTTGTAAGGGTTGCTTTACGGTAGTAATTTCCGACTTCGTTGTCATTGAAGGCAACAAGCCGTCAAACCCAGCGATCGCAATATCCACAGGGATGTTTAGCCCCTGCTCTTGTGCACAGCGCATCGCCCCCACCGCCAATAAGTCATGGATCGCGAACAGCGCGGTCGGCCGGTCCGGCAAACGAAGCAGCTCTTGCATCGCCTTATACCCACTACCCGATTCAATCTTGGTTTCAATAATGTATTCCGGCCGAATCGGAATCCCAGCATCGATTAGAGCATCGGTATAACCGGCGAAACGGTCTTCATTGGTCGTCCCCAACTCCGGCCGTGTCGTAAACGCGATTTTTTCATGCCCAAGCTCAATCAAATGCTGTGTCACTACCAACGCCCCATTGTAGTTATCCGGTGCCACATAAGAAATCTCATCAGACTCCACACGACGGCCGTATACCACAAATGGAATCCCCTCACTATGAATCAAATCGATTGTCCCGTCCGTAACATCAGACCAAATAACGATCAGGCCATCCACTTCACGGTTCCGACAAATCGCCAAAATATCACTCTTTTCGGTCACGGCCGTATAAAGCAAAATATTGCTTCCCTGTTCTTCGGCCGTTAACGCCAAACCGGAAATCACTTCCCCTAAATATTCACTGACATATTGAATTGAGTTATTGATGAGGAGGCCGATCTTATCGGTACGGCCACGACGCAAATTCCGCGCCGCCATGTTAGGCTGATATCCAAGCTCTTTGGCGGTTGTAACCACCAAGTCCCGCGTTTTCGGTGAAACATCTTTGTATCCATTCAGTGCTTTCGATACAGTTGACACTGAAATTTGAAGTTGTTTGGATATATCTTCTATAGTAATGGACATAATTTTCACGACCGAAAACGATTTCGGTAAAATATATATTAGAGTTTCGGATATGTCAAACATTAGTTAATGCAAAATGTAGGCAAACCATCCAACTCCACTCCAATAGAAGCTTTATACAATCAGGTGTAGATTTTTCGCGCACTGGAGGCTCAATTTTTAATCGCGAAACAATCAAATTCAGCCGAATCAAAGTTGACCTTCTTATATATCACATTTCATTATGATCAACACAACTTCTGAACCGCTTATCCAAGTCAAAAATATAATTAAACGCTTTCCGGTCGGAGATAACGAAATCACCGTCTTAAAATCGATCTCTTTCGATGTGCACCCCGGCGAATTTGTCTGTATCGTCGGCCCCTCCGGCAACGGGAAATCAACGTTGCTCAATATGGTCACAGGCATCGACCGGCCGAGTGAAGGGGAAGTGATTGTGACCCAACAGCCGGTCCACACCATGACCGAAAACAAACTCGCCGCATGGCGCGGCCGTCAAGTCGGCATTATCTTCCAGTTTTTCCAAATGCTCCCTGCGCTTAGCTTGGTGCAAAACGTCATTCTCCCGATGGATTTCGTCAAAACACTCACCCCGAAACAGCGCCGCGAACGGGCCATGCATCTGCTCGATATGGTTGATCTAGCTGATCAAGCCAATAAGTTGCCCAGCATGGTTTCCGGTGGTCAGCAACAGCGGGCCGCCATCGCCCGCGCCCTGGCCAATGACCCCCCTCTCATTGTCGCGGACGAGCCAACGGGCAACCTCGATATGCAAACAGAGGAGGCGGTGTTCGGCCTGTTTGAACAGCTCATCGCCGACGGCAAAACGATGCTCATGGTGACCCACAGCCGCACCCTCGCCAAGCGCATTCCGCGCCAAATCGAAATTCGCAATGGGGTCATTTTCCGCGATGAGACGACTAAAAAAAGTACCTAAGGAGATGGATCGCTATGAAAGAAGTTCAACTTTTCCTCAAGTGCAGTCACCATAAAAGTGAAAAAAGTTGAACTTCGTCGCTAACGGTTCCAGCCTGGAATCGCAGAACGAAGTTGAATTTCTGTCACCTGAAAAACCATCCGAATTGCAGAGCGAAATTCAACTTCTCACATTGCAAAACTTAGTAAAATAACAACGTCTTACACCCCAAAACCATTTAACCCCATGAACCAATTCACCGTAACCCGTGCTCACCTCAAACTCGCCCTAGACAAAAAAAATTGGGATTTACTCGACAAACTCCTCGAAATCGACCCCACTCATATCAATGACAAATCCCTCTACACCGACACATGGGGGGAATGGTGGGGTCTCCTCTGTCAAGCCGCTAGTAAAGGATACACAGACGGTGTACGCATCCTGCTCAAACATGGCGCAGACCGCGAACAAACCACGTGGGGGGATGCGCTCTACCAAACTCCTCTGGAATTGGCCCACGGCCGGCCCAAAATCATCGCCCTGCTAGAAGACCCAGCACGGCCAACCTACACCCGCAAAAGCGAACCGGACTTAGCCAAACTCCAAGAAACGCCCGAATTTCAAGCGATCAATCGCCAAGGGGAAATCCGGGACCGAACAGGGCTCGTCTTTCCCACAGATGAACAAAAAAGTTGATTACAAGACCTATGGCCGGTCTCCCGACCGAGCCACACAACCGTAGAAACTAGACTGCAGGCAGCAATTCAGCCCCCTGCTTCGTATCCTTTACCAACCAACCCAGCTCAGCGATCTGAGCCCGTAGCTCATCCGCTTTTTGCCACTCTTTTTCGGCCCGAGCCACTTGGCGCAACTCCACCAAATTCAACACATCAGCCGAGGGCAATGGCGTCTCACCCTTTTCTGGTGGTGCATGATAAATATCCAGCGCTTCTTGCCACACGGCCGGATCGATATCGGCCATGTCCGGTTCAGACCACTGGCCCAATTTATCGAGCGGAAAAGTGGTACCGGCTGCGAAAATCTCTTCCCCATCGCTACGATTAATCACCACATCTTTTTTGCCGATCACATGACAAATCCCCTCATTCATATCGACAATTAAAGAGGTGTGTTCACACAGTCCCACCACCACATGATCTTCTGGCAACATCGCCCGCAACTGCTCAAAACGGGCTCGCCCCAGATAGCAACAGCTTGTATCAAGCTCCGCCCCCCCATCGGTGTTATCCCAGTGGGGCACAAACGAAAGCGACAAACCGAAGCGAGAAAAGTAATTAACGCCCAGTTTCCAGTGTAAATCTTCTCCCACTTTATAAATCTCATAAACGGCCATGGTGTGTTCGCTAAACGCTAACGTCGCCGAGCTAGACAAAAACAGCGTCGCCCCCAGTTGATGGCGCGCTTTGATCATTTCAACCGCTAAACTATCACGCAACTGACGCGCCCCATAAGTCGGGCTTCCCGGCCCCAGAACGATTTCGTCAGCTCGTAAAATCGGCGTCACAATTTCCCGATTATCAGGGCTAAATTCGGTCCCTTTTTTCCGCGCCGGCAACACCTCAATCCGAGGCTTGTAATTTTGTAAGCGGCGATCTAAAAATGTTTTGATTTTCCCTGCCACAGCCGGTGAATTCGGCTCAAAACCGGCCGGGGTTTCTAAGATCACAATAGATGGGTTTTCTTTTTTGGGAAAACGTTGAGCGACAAACTCGTGGGTTTTACTGCTTGATGGGAGGGTTTCGCCCGACCCTAAAAGAACGATTAATCCGGGAGTCATGATTTATCTCCGTCTGTTTGATCAATATGATCGGTTTGAAATTGATGAATAAGTTGGGCCAATGCTTTGGGCCGATGAACATGAATGTCATGATCGGTATGTGTAAACCAGTGAGCCGTTCCATTTGGGAGTAATTCGGCCGCCTCATTGACGCGATCCAGCTTCGCTTGATCCGGCTCTGCACCACGGGCAGCAGCCACAATCAGCACAGGCTCTTGCACTTTCGGATAAAGCTCCAACGGCCGTTGCTGCCACATCGCTTGTAAAATTTGTCGATGCCCTGACCAAGCAAGCCACGGCCGGATCGTCCCATCAGACAGATGTTCAAAATTGGACAGTGTTCCCTCGATCCCCTCGGCCGACCACTCAGGATGGGCCTTTGCTAATCGGTCACGCAATGCGCCCAGTCGCATACCCGCGAGAGGTGGCGGCTTTAAATCGACAACGACCTGCTCCCACGGGCCATAACGTTGTAAATCAATATACCCACCATCGACCCAGACAAATCCGGCCGAGATACGGGGGTGCAAATCGGCAAAAGCCAGCATGACATTCCCCCCCCAAGATTGCCCAATCATCAGCGGGTCATCCCACTTCAAATAAGCTAATATATTGCGCAAATCGCGGCAAATCGTGGTGAAATCATATCCGATTTCAAGCTTCTCACTCCGGCCGTGCCCCCGCTGATCGATCGCCACCACAGGGTGCCCTAAGTCAGCCAACACACGAGCAACACCATCCCAAGTCTGGGCATTACTCGACAAGCCATGAACCAACAAAATGGGCCTAGCTGTTCCAGCCATACCCCACTGCCGCGCATGCAGCTGAAAACCGATATCGTACAAAACATCTTCCATAACAAGGCAATTGTATAGCTTTTGTCACGTTTTTGTACGAATATATGCATGATTCTGAGAAAAGAAAACGAGACCCAAACGCTCGGTGTTAGGGGTGGGTAAGTCAGCCGCCCCCACACAATCCTACCATCTCATCCTGTGCTATAATCCCATATTCAGGCCTCAACAAGGCATTGTCACCAATCCAAAATCTAAAACCTAAAATCTAGAATCAACTATGTTTCACGATGAAGCGAAAATCTATCTAAAAAGCGGCGATGGGGGAGACGGAATGATCAGTTTCCGCCGCGAAAAATATGTTTCCCTCGGCGGCCCAGACGGCGGCGATGGGGGAGATGGTGGCAATATCATCTTTGTCGTCAATCCAAAA
Source organism: Anaerolineales bacterium (assembly GCA_011524645.1). Classification (GTDB taxonomy): domain Bacteria; phylum Chloroflexota; class Anaerolineae; order Promineifilales; family Promineifilaceae; genus WTJY01. Next base: position 6,150 of record WTJY01000487.1, read on the forward strand.
ATCAACAGCTTGGTTAAATTCCATCGCAAAGTCCACTACAAAGCGGACAATGGGGTCAATGGCAACCGTAAACAGCTTACCGGTGCACGCGGTTCAGATCTACGCCTTGAGGTTCCTCCAGGCACACTTATTCGGGACGAAGCAACGGGAGAACTGCTAGCCGATCTAACCCACGCAGGCGAGGAAGTCGTTTTGCTCGAAGGGGGCGTCGGCGGCCGTGGCAATATGCGCTTCTCTAGTAGTGTCAACCGCGCCCCACGTATCGCGGAACGGGGCGAACCGGGCAACGAAAATTGGGTCACTCTCGAACTCAAACTGATCGCAGATGTCGGCTTGGTCGGCTTGCCCAATGCGGGTAAATCGACCTTGCTCTCAGTCGTCAGTGCCGCAAAACCGAAAATCGCCAGCTACCCGTTCACCACACTCGCCCCCAATCTAGGGGTAGTCAAGGTAGATGAATATGACAGTATCGTGTTCGCTGACATCCCCGGTTTGATCGAAGGGGCCGCTAGCGGAGTCGGGCTCGGCCATGATTTCTTGCGTCACATCGAACGAACAAAAGTGATTCTCCACTTAATTGACGGCGGGGGCAGCGACCCGATGGAAGATTTCGCGGTCATTAACCAAGAACTCGCTCTCTATGATGCCGGTTTAGATGAAAAGCCACAGTTGGTTGTGCTAACAAAAATGGACCTGCCCGATGCACAAGCATGGGAACCGATTATCGAAGAAGAAATCATTAAGCGCGGGTATAAGTTCCTTAGCATTTCGGCCGTCACCCAACAAGGGCTACGTGAGATGCTCTACAAAGTGCGTGAAATGGTCGATTCGGTTCCTGAACCGGAAATCGATCCAGAAGATGACATGGTTGTCATTCGCCCCACGCTCAACGAAGATCACTTTACGATCGAGCAAGAAGAAGAGGGAGTATGGCGTGTGCGTGGTGTCCGTATCGAACGGGTTGCCGCCATGACCTACTGGGAATTTGATACGACAGTACGCCGTTTCCAACGCATCCTAGAAAGCATGGGTATCACGGCCGCGCTTGAAAAAGCGGGCATCACCCCCGGCGACATGGTCCGCATCGGCGACCAAGAACTTGAATGGAGCGAAGGATAAGGAAAGGAGAAAGGGAAAAGGGAAAAGGAGCAAGAGTCGCTTCAAGTTCTCAATCTATATGCCAAGCAAATCCTTGTAGCAAGCAAAACAGCACGGCCCTAGCCATTTTTACCTTTTTCCTTTTACCTTCTAAAAAACTTTCCGAACCATCAAAACCCTAAAATCAACCAAACTTTTGCCTTTCCCCCTTTTACCCTTTGCCTTTTATGCCATGAACATCGGTCTTATGTGTGGGACATTTGATCCCCCCCATCTCGGTCATTTAATTTTAGCCCAAACGGCCGCCCGACAAATCCCGCTCGATCAAGTACGCTTTTTGCCGGTCGGCCAGCCGCCACACAAAAGCGGTGTGACAGCGGCGCATCATCGGGTGGCGATGACCACCCATGCGATCGCAGACAATCCCGATTTTGTGCTTGATACGACCGATGTTGAACGGCAGCCTCCCCACTTTACGGCCGATCTCATTCCGATTTTGCGCCAAAAACATCCCGATGCGACCTTCTGGTTCATCATGGGAGGAGATTCTCTACGCACCCTTTACACATGGGAACGCGCCCATGTCTTAATCGATATGTGCCGTTTGGCCGTTCTCGAACGGCCGGGCGAACTCATCAATTGGCCCTCTTTAGAAGCGAAATTACCGGCCGTGCGTGACGCGGTCAAGCTCCTCTCCGGTCTATCGATGCATATCTCCTCCACCCAAATCCGCCAAGATCTTCATCAAGATGCCCCCTTACGCTATGTCTTGCCACCCGCTGTACGTCAATACATCGAGCAAGAAAAGCTTTATTCGTCACGCCAATGACTGAACAAATCGCGATCCCTCATAGCACAATCGCCCAAATGTTACGCCGCAGTTTACGCGAGCAACAATATGTGTTAGCCAGCGTAACCAGTGGCAGCATGCGGCCGTTATTCGAAATAGGGGATCAAATCGGACTAACCTCAGTTCCCCCCGCTAAATTGCATGTCGGTGACATCATCACGTTTGAAACAACACAAGAGATTCAAACCCATCGCATTACGACCATCACCCCCACCCATATCATCACACGTGGGGACAGGGTCATCCAGTTTGATGCGCCGATTCAACATGAACAGCTCATCGGCCGTGTCGTCATGCGCCGCCGAGGGGACAATATTCTCGATTTACGTCAGGGGGAAGGAAAATGGCTCAATCGCCAGCTTCATCAACTGGCAGAACAAGAAGCGGTGCATTTCACACGCCGTTATTGGAAATCACGGCCGATGCGTGGGTTCATCCACCGCATTTACACCCTTCGAGCACAGCAAATCGCGGACAGAAAAATATGAAAGCTGAAGTAAGAAATATCCACAGGATGACTAATCCTACTTAGATCACGAACCAACTCATATTTCATACTTCATATTTCATACTTCATATTTCCTATTTCATATTTGTTAATATCGCCAACGCCGCCAGCGCCCGCGCAGATTGAGGAAAAAGCCCCCTACATAATGACGTACCGATTGGCGTAGCATAATCGGCCGTAACATACGCCACTCCTCTTGGGGATTGCTCTCGGTCGTATCATCATTGCTATACGAATGAACGACAAATTTATCTGTCAACTGTCGAATTGGCAGTTCCCCATCTGGGACAGATTCAACCAAATGTTCCGCTCGCTCATACGGGGTCTGCGTTGGAGATAGGGCCAAACCGAGCCATTCCCCCCACCGGCCGAGCCGATCATAGCTCTGTACCACGTCCGTTTCGACCCGGCTATTCAAAATCGAGGTGAGATAGAGTGCTACCCCTGATAGTAGCACGACCAAAACCGCCCCCATCCGGCGTAAACTTTGCAAGGTCAATACGCTGCCCCATGTACCGGTTTCTTGCACCGGCAGGTCGTCTATCGCCGCAGCACCAGGGTCTTCAAAGTTTTCTTCCGGTAAAAACTCTTCGCGATCTTCTAGCGGGGTCTCAAATTCATCCAGTGGCGAAGGGACATCATTTTCGAGATCGGTCACATCACCATCCGGCCGGTTATACGGGCTAATTGAAGCGGTCGGCTCAAACGGTATCCAGCCATAATTCGGGAAGTAAACTTCGACCCATGTATGGGCATCTTTGGCCCGTACGCGATACAAGTTGGCATCCGAGACAAATTCACCGGCCGCATAGCCAGACACCACACGAGCAGGCACCCCTTGCGAGCGCAACATCATGACCATCGCTGAAGCATAATAGTTGCAATACCCTTCTGGGTCTTCAAATAAAACATAGTCGATCGGCTCTGCACCATCAGGAGGTGCATCGATCTGATCATTGTAGGTAATATGATCTCGTAAGAAATCACGTACAGCGATCGCTTTATCAAAATTATTATCGAGTCCTGCGGTTAAATCGGCCGCCAGTTCAATCGTACGCGGGGTAATCGTATCGGGGACTTGGAAATAGACATCAAGCCAAGTGGGGTATCGTGTGCCCGATTCGCGCAATTGCCGGCCGTTGGCCGTGCTAAACTGTGACTGCACGTTATAGACGGTACCTTGGGGTAACACATAGCGGGACTGCACCAAGCTAACCAGTTTTTTCCCTTGGCTATCACGCTGAGCGGTCACAAACATCTGCCGATCAGAGGTGACCACTTCCGACATCCCATAAATATTACCCGAGCTTGGCAAATAGGTTCGCACCGTTTGCGTGATCGTTTTTCGCGCCCCGGTCGCAGGAACCGAAATCAAGCCATCGTCCGGCACATGCACCTCTCGATCTCCCGGTGTAATCGACCATTCCCCATCTTCATAAGTATCGAAAGTCACCGCATACCAGTAAGCATAAGGGAGCTGATTCTCCACAAAAACATCCATGACAAGGGTATCACCCACATCACGTGGCCCACCCAAAGTAAGCGAATCTGAGAAGTTATCGCTTGTATCGGTCCCATAAGTCCGCAATGATGCGAACAGGCGGGTCCAGTTGTCCTGAAAACGGCGCAAAGGGGTGTTGGCCCCACCCAATGCGTTATTGAGTGAGGTACTCGCACCCGGTGTCGGTGCGGTAAATGCGACCAGCATCGACGCGATCGAAACCATCAGTCCGGCCAGCATAAAGTTGTATACAATCGTTCGTTCGTAGCGCACAACGGCCGAATTCCATTCACTCTGCTCGCTCGCCAAATAGGTCCGAGCCACATATAAAAAGGCGAAAATGATATAGATCGCTAAATAGAGCGACAACGGCCGTGGCCCATAATAATAAAACACCACGCTCAACAGTATCAAACCGCTCGGTACAACAACCCGCCAAATTTTGGGATCACGAAAGGTAAACCAAGCGGCCGTATGCCCCAGCACCCAAAACAAAATCGAGGTTTGGATCACAAATATCGCTTGATCTCGGCTAGTTTGCTCGTTAAACGCTTTTTGCAGCCAAGCCCCCTGCCGCTGGAACAGATCGGTCGCTCGCTCAATCCATAATGTCTCTTCAGGATAAAGATAGATACCAAGCACGAAAACGATAGAAAACAGAGCATAAACGGCCGATAAACCGACCGACACACGCGGGGAAAAAACCGATTGCGCTAAGAAAAAGCCCACCACATAGCCAATTCCGCCAATATAAATCAGAGACTCCAGCCCCTCGGCTAATTCCGCCTGAAAAATAGCAAAGGCGGTAATTAAAACCATCCCAAGTGATAGAAAAAGCGTACTCCACCCTTCTTTAAGTTGTAATCTAAAATTCATCGTTTTATTTATCCAGCCTAATAACCATTTTTACCCTAAAATGTCACTTTTGATTATAAAGGTGATGATCACATGTGTCACTTCCGTCATCATCCGCTTAGAGACACCTCATGCGAAAGTGATGTATAGTAGAAATGGCATACTTATTGCAATCACATAGGCTTGTCGCTCGTATACTTATTGAGAACTTACACAATCAAACATCCCTTCGGCAGTTTACCCCCACACCATTCCAACCAAGCAAACGAGCAACAAAACGGAAAAACTTTAAGATGAACCAACCCAACCTATTATGACTTAGATAGAGACAAAAGATAGAGATAGAGAAATCGGCCAAGCAAAGATTCCTCCCTATCTCCTATCCCCTATCCCCCAATCTGTTCACGATTCGCTCACGATCATTTCGTATGATCCCAGTAGATCGTTAACGGTAGCCAGCAGCACCAAGGTCAACGGCCGTTAACCATCATTAAACCCAGCCTAATGCAATTGAATAACCCATTCGTGACAGGAGATTAATGTATGATGTCCATTTCTCTAGAGTCGCTTGCAAAACACCGCGTTTGTAGCAATCACCTCTTTTTATCTCAGATGTACCCCGCATCATCACTGACCTCAGCAAACTATGCCAAGTGGTTGATGTCAGATTCAGACTTACCTGCGATGACTTTCACCTCGGGGGCGAGCGTTTAAAGTCAACCGGCCGAGTGAAAAGTTTGGTCGCTCGGCCATCTATCTATTAATACGATCACCAACTTATTACATATTTACACCACGCAGGTTATCTATATGAATCCGATTCCGATTTATCTAAACAGTAACAGAGTCCTCACCACCCTTATTATCAGCACCTTGCTCAGCACGTTCATATTCCTTGGGATCACCTACAACATTCAGCCAGCAGAAGGCTCTAGCCATATTATCTATGTCGATACCGATGCTTCAGGCGGCAATGACGGCACATCTTGGGCTGACGCATACGTGCATTTACAAGACGCGCTCACCAGCGCCAGCGACGGCGACGAAATTTGGGTCGCCGAAGGGACCTACTATCCAGATGACGGGATCAGCGTGACCGACAATAATACAAATACCGTATTTACCGTCGTGGGGGGGGTGCAATTGTATGGTGGCTTTAGTGGTTCAGAAACAGTACGAGAAGGACGTAGTTGGACCCAAAACCGAACCATTCTCAGTGGCGACCTTGAACAAAATGATCTCCCGTTCGCCCCCACGACTGATAGTGATAGCAATAGTAGCACGCCAGAGCAAACAGATCATATCGTAGGTGGAAATACGGCCCAGCTTGTTATCAGTAGCGGCACAAGTTCGAACCAAACAACCATTATCGATGGTTTTACAATTACCGGTAACGGCGGGGCCCTAAGTAGTTCTAATGCCCCCGTAGATGTCTTATACGTCGACATGAATAACCTTCTCATTCAAGGGAACAACAATCTACACAAAGACTATGGCACAGTGGATGTGTTTAGATCGACGCTCGCAAACAGTTCAGTCATCTATAACAGCACCACGCAACTCACAGGAGACGATAGTAAATCAGGCGTCTCGGGGCAGACCGCTTATTTTACAAATACGACAATCGCCCATAACTATGTCACAAATGCAGCAGGTATCGGGGGCGTTCACAATCGCAACTTTATCACCCTGACAAATGTCACCATCAGCCAAAATGATGGCAGTGCGCTACAAGGATCAGGTGGCGCAAAAGGGCGTCTCAGACACTCAACCGTCGTCTACAATGAAATGGGGGTTTATCTCGATTCTGGGGCACGCTATACCCTGACCAACAGCATCCTCGCCAACAACACCCAAAACTGCAGTGCTGCTAGCATCATTGTTGTTTCGGAGGGGCTCAACTTTGGTGGCGACAACAGTGGTGATTTGTGTATCAATCCGGCCGCTCCACAACCCGATGCAGATTTAGGCCTGTTACAAGACAATGGCGGGAATACCCTGACCCACCGGCCGAACCCCACCAGCCCTGTTATCGATGCCGGTAGCAACTGCACCGGCGACCTTGATCAACGCGGTGCAGCACGCGGTCATGACCATCCAGACCATACCGATGATCCGTCAACTTGTGACCTTGGTGCGGTTGAAACAAGAGCTCCACAGATCTTTGGAACTTGTGGTGGTTCAAATCTGACGACGACAAGTTATCTAACAAACACAAGTTTGGTTGACTTCGTCAGTATCAATCTGACGAGTAATTCAACTCTAACATGCATTCAAGTTGAGCAAATGGGTGCCCCCCATCAATATGGTCATAGCGAACTTGGTGCAGATGACTGGTTCTATATTACAGGGGATGCTGACACCGGATTTACTTATGATCTCGGCCTAAGCACAGACACAGCACCTGATTCGGGGACACGGGTTTGTCGCTGGGATGGAAACCAGGGCGGTGCAAATTGGGATTGTGGCACGGCCGGTGATCATGATGCCAACGCCTCAGACCGAATTGTGCGCAACAATATCACCGGCTTTTCAGAATGGGCGGTCGGTCAAAATGTCAATCCAACGGCCGTCACCTTCCAATCAGTAACCTCAGAATCCCCCAGCTTAATCACCCAACTCATGAACACAGGTTTATGGTTAATGCTGGCCCTCTTGTTATCGTTTACCGGTGCATGGTTGGTTTTATCCAAACGATCACATAACGAAACCGGTTAAACCAGCCCCACCCACACACGTCACAACGTCACAACGTAGGGGATAGGCAAATGGCGGTCCCACCCTAAATATGGAACCAGACAACTGCCATTTGTCTCTCCCCGATCCCCACCACATACATGTCACAACGCAGGGGGTAGGCAAATGGCGGTCCCACCCTAAATGTAAAACCAGACAACTGCCATTTGTCCCTCCCCAGTCCCCACCATAAATTCGCATACAAAAACAAATACCGCCCACAAACAGCCGATCTTGTTCGGTTTGTCATCAATTTAACGGGCATATGGCTCTCCGTAATTTAATGCGTGTGACGAACTGTTCCGGGGAGAGACAAATGGCAGTTATCACATGACATATTTATCATGTGGCCGCCATTTGCCTATCCCCTACCCCGTCCATATCCATCGGTTTTATGGTTTCCGCGTTTCCTGCCGATACACGTAATAAATGTAAATTCCACCCAACATCAATGCAAATGTGAACCACTGCAACGCATAACTCAGGTGGCTCCCTTCACTCAGCGATAAATCGGGCACAACAGGGATAGGAAAATCGCTTCGCAACGGATCAACCTCACCGGAAGCGACTTCGGGGGGCACGGCCGTAATAAAAATCGGTAAAATATCATAAGGCAACGTTTCGGCGATCACCGGCACATCCACGCGATAAATCCGACCGTCTTCAGTCAGTTCACTCACCCGATCCCCAGACAATTGTTCGCTCAACTGCACATAGCCGAAAATTTCAGCCATTTCTAGCGGATTATATAGGGCAAAATCTTCTTCACGGCTGGGTAACCACCCCCGATTGACCAAAACAGCTTGCTCTTGCCCCTCTAACAACAAGGGCGTTACTAAATACCGCCCCGACTGCTGATTAACGATCTGCGACTCCACAATGATCTGATTGGCCAAATCATACCGACCGACCGCCATCACTTGCCGATTCCGCATCGTTTCCCAGTTATAGCTATCCAAATCAGCATCATGGAGCAGGACAGGTGGCTGTGCCAGTTCAGCGGCCGTCGCCGCATTCAAACCGCGTCGCCATTCCAACCGATCTAATTGCCAAAACCCAAGCCGTGCCAGAAATAACATCCCCAAAATCACGGCCATCGTCGGCCAGCGCCAACGGCGACTAATAAAAGATTGTGCTGAAAATCCCATCGTTAATCATCATCCTCCTCATCGGCAAATGATTGCCAAACGAACCAACCCACGGCGATTACAATCAAACCGATCCCACCATAGAGTAACCAGTTCGTCTGAGATGCATCCCCCTCAACGTCAACTTCAAATTGCGCTTCACCTCTTAGCCCTTCATGGCTAATCACCACATCGACCATCCACGTTCCACCGGACGGCAATTCGAGATAGCTTTCATAAAAGAGTTTATTGGTCGCTCTTTCATGGGTAGCCGGAAACATAATCGTTTGACGGCCGTTTGTAAATGTCAATTGAATATTCGCACCCAAGACCGGCGTAGATGCCCGTGATTGATCAAACCCTTCAGCTTCAGCCACATAAACGATAAAGTTCGATTCTGATTCGCTCACGACCGGGTCCGGCAACGTCCACACAGAAATGACGAAATCACCGGCCGGTTGATTCACAATACGGGGCGTTCCCCCCGCATGAGCCATCGCCGATGTCACAAAACCGAACAAGGCCAATAGCAAGCTCAAAATTCCCACCCAGAACGAGCCTTTCTGTATCACTTTGCAGCCTCCCCACGATCTAACCATTCAGGATCAGGGACCGGCGGTAAATTTTGTTGCTCTTGCATCCACCGCGCAACGAGGACAAGTGCGGCCGCAAAGTACATCATACTCCCCGGCACCCACATAATAATCCCACCTAAAATCTGATCATCTGCCACAGACAAACCGATCACCGGCAAGCGCGGCCGTGTTTCGTAATAGGTGTACAAAATACCGGTCGCAAAAGCGATCTTAACCCCCAAAATAAAGGTCACCGGAATACCACCAAACAAATAGCCGACACGGAAAATCCGTGCCATTTTGGGATGAATATGGGGCGCCGCACCGATCGCATGCCACCAATACAAAATCGCAGACCAAAAGAAAGCGATATGTTCAATATCATGCCAAAACTCGTTGCGTAAAGCCAAGTTGTACATCGGTGGCTCGTGCCAAATCCATAACAACGCAAGCATGATAAACCAACAGACACCCGGTTTCGTCGCTTGTCTCAAGATTTTACGCCCTAGCGACTCTTTGCCACTAATCATCCAAGCGATCATCCGGCCGAACCGTTTTCGTGGTTTGCGCGGCAAGCCCCACATAATAAACGGCATCGGGTTAGCCAGCATCACCAGTGGGGCAGCAATCATGGTCAGCAACAAATGCTGAATCATGTGGAAGTAAAATAGCTCTGCTCCCAAAATATCGATCGGGGACATCAGTGCGATAATGACAATCGCGAAAGCCACCCAATAGGCGGTTAGCCTCCAGCGATTGGCCAAGGTTGAGTTCACGCTCTTACGGCGCAACCGTGTCCAGCCAATGGTGTAGAGAATGGCGAGGGTTAAAAGAAATAAAATAAAAACGGGTCGTAGCTCCCAAGAGAGCAACAACCCGCGTAATACTGGATCCATTATTTTAATTTTGGAGAGACCTTAAGCAGCAAACCCTGAAAAAGTCACTCGATTCGATTTTGTTTTTCGCAGGATACCGCTAGGTATACCTCAGAATTACATGAAAAACGAAATAATAGCTGAATGATGAGGGACTTTTACAGCATAGCCGATCAAGTAGATCGCTGGGTAGAAGAACACCCAGACCAAGTCAACATAATGCCAATAAATCGCACATGCTTCGACCGCCCAATGTTCTTTGCTGTCGTAAAGCCCTTTCCGGCCGTTGTTCCAGACAATAAGGATCAAAATCACACCGGTCACAACGTGAATCGCATGCATACCGGTCATCGCATAAAAGACGGCCGCGAACGCCCCACCGTTTACTGGCAAATGCGGTTCTGGTAACATCAAGCCCCATTCCACAAAAATCACGCCGAGCAAAAAGACGAGACCAAGTCCAGCGGTCATCAACATACCGAAAGAAAAAGTTTTCTTATCGTCATTGGCAATCGCCACTTCTGCACGATTCATAAAGTAGCTACTCAACAAGAGGACAACGGTGAACGCCAAGGCTGGACCTTGTTCGAGATACGGCCGAATCGCCGCACCATCTGCGTCACGCCACAGGTAAAAACGGGCCGCCAAAATCGCGAAAAAGAGGAAAGCTTCTGACAGACAGAACATCCACAAACCCATCCGGTTCATCCGGATCTGTTCTTTGCGGGTTGGCTCCATCGGGTTGTGAAGCTCATGGTGATCGTCATGGTGGTCATGATGGGCTACAGCACTCATTAGTGATGATCCTCCTCGCTCCATAGGCGCGAAATCCCCATGAAGATATTCATAATAATACCCGCTTTAATAATCGCAAGCAGGAGCATCCAAACGGCCGATTCAATCCCAAAGGCAGCCGCCATAATAAATTCAACAACCGTAATCACCGCCAACGCGATCGCCGCCGTATTACCACGGATAAAAATACCGCTCTTTGACGCTGATGATTCAGAAGAATGATGATCTGACATATCAAAAACTCCAAAAAAGCGGCCCCCTCTATTTCTAAACAAATTCTAGAGAGCCACTTTAGGATAGTTAGTCTAAATATTAGTCGCCTGCCGCTCCAGGCACAACCACATAGGTCGCATCTTCGATCCCATAATCATATGGGTCACCCACAACGGTGATCGGAGCATCGTAGTTAAATTCCGGCAGAGGCGAAGGTGATTGGAACTCTGGTGAACGAGAACCCCATGGGTTCGCAGGTGCTTTTTCCGCAGAACGGGCACTCGATACCAAGTTGTAGAGCATAATTAAGATCGACCAGCCGATCGCCAAAGTAGCAACCGTAATCAAGGCTTGTTCAGCTGCGATACCCAAGTCTGGGCCGTAGTCAGCGATACGACGACGCATCCCTTGCATACCAACACGCATTTGCATCAAGCTCATCACCCAGAAGCCGGGAACCATAATCCAGAAGTGGAGCTTACCCAACGCTTCATTGTACATACGGCCGGTCATCTTGGGATACCAGTAGTAGATCGCCGCGAAGAATGGGAAGACAAACCCACCGAAGATGGTCGCATGGAAGTGACCCACAACGAAGTAAGAGTCATGCAAATGCATATCGGTGGCGATCGTTCCGAGAATCGGGCCGCTCAGCCCACCAAGCAGGAAGACCGAAATCGCCCCGAGTACAAAGAGCATCGGTGTCTGGAAGCGCATTTTCCCTTCCCATATCGTCGCCACCCAGCTAAAGAACTTAACACCGGTGGGAACCGCCACGAACAGGGTTGAAATCATGAAGGGAACTTTCCACATCGGCTCCATTGAAGAGGTTAACATGTGGTGAGCCCAAACGATTGAACCGACCAAAGCGATACCAACACTGGAAAGTGCGATCCATTTATATCCGAATAGTGGTTTACGGCTGAAGACAGGAAGTAATTCACTGATAATGCCAAGACCGGGCAAAATCCAAACGTATACGGCCGGATGAGAATAGAACCAGAATAAATGCTGGAACAGAATCGGATCACCAGTAGGAACACCGGCCGCGACCAATGTTGGATCAGCGATCGCTCCGAAAAAGTCTAATCCGATGGCACGTTCTGCTACAACCATAGTCAACGCCACACCAACCGTTTGGGTAACCGTCATCTGCAAAATAGATGCAGCCAATGCAGCCCAAACGAAGATCGGCATCCGGAAATAAGTCATTCCTTTCGCTCGCATGTAAATCGTGGTCACAACCAAGTTCAAACCACTCGCGATCGAAGAGAATCCATTCAGGTAGAAGCCCAACAAGAACATCTGTACACCGGCCATCGTGGTCGAGGTACTATGTGTTGGATAACCGACCCAACCGGTATCCCAACCGCCCATAAAAATACCGGCGATCAAAATTAAAGCTGATGGGACTGATACCCAGTAACTGAAAGCGTTCAAGCGTGGGAACGCCATATCGCTAGCACCAACCATAACCGGTCCCAAGTAGTTGGTCATCGCCCCGACACCGGCGAAAATCGCCGCAATCATGATAATCCCGTGAGCACTGAACAAGGTATTGTATGAATCCCCATCCAAGAACTGCAGACCAGGCATCGCTAATTCTAAGCGGAACAAGATCGCCAACAACCCACCAACGAGTAAAATGAAGATGCTCGACATCCCATATTGGATACCGATTACTTTGTGATTAACATCAACATTGATATAGCGGGTCCATTCCGGTTTTCCTTGAGCACCGTGGGTCAAATGTGGCCGTTGACCAGCGCACATCTTCAACCAATCGGTTAAAACCCCAGAGCAAAGCAAGAAGCCGATCAAGCTAAATAGCGTTGCCAAAACCATTGCCGGTTCATCAAATCCGGGTGGGGTAATATCTTCACCAAAGAAATTCCGTAAACGGAAAAACCAAGGTGCAGGAGTTACGTCATAGCCCAAATTGAACCGAAGCCGTGTTAAGGCGTTATAAGCGAAATATCCGGTTAGCCATTGGCCTAATGCACCGATAAATAAAGATGAGGTAAAGAAATATCGCATTACGATCCTCCGTGTTTTCTCATTAAACACGTCTTATGGCTTGTCCACAACGTTGTTACCATAAATGGAAGGACAAGCTTTACAATTTTGAGTTAGCTCTCGTCTGTACCATCAACTGCCGCGCTTTCGTCTTCTACTTCTACGGCCGGTTCTTCATCACCGCCCGCAGAAGGATCAAACTCACCGGTTCCGTTGAGATAATCATCCAATTCGTCTAAATAATAACCGTCGCCGGGTTGTGCATTCAAGAAATCTGGATCAGCCGGCAATTTATATTCACCCGCCACCCAAAGATCATAGTCCGCTTGGCTCAAGACAAAAACATGGGCCAACATCGCATAATGGCTGGTCCCACAAATTTCGGCACAACGCACACGGAAAACACCTTCTTCAATCGGGGTAAAGCGCATAATCTGCGGTTTATAGTGATCATAGTTGCTGCTATAGTCCGCATTCGCAAAATTCTTTTCTAACGCATTGGTATCGTATGGGAACACGTCTTGTTTTACGCGGAAAGCGGGTACCCAGAACGCATGAATCACATCACGTGATTGCATTTCAAGCAACACAGGCTGCCCGACCGGAACAACAATGCTTTTAGAAAACATATTGTCATGTTCTGGATAATAGAAATCCCAGTCCCATTTGTACGCTTGAGCGCGAATGGTCACTTCATTATCACTTGGAGCCAACACAGCAAAGTAAGATTGCCAACCCCAAACAATAAACGCTGCCACGAAGATCAATGGAACCACGGTCCATGCGATTTCAAGCGCGGTATTGCCATGAATGTGGGGGGCATCTGTTTCATCTCCTTCTTCTTGGCGGAAAACCACGATGGAGTAAAGCAAAGGGACCACAATGACAGCAAATAAGAAGGCGATAAGCCAGAAGTGGGCATCAAATAGCCAATCGATAGGTTGCGCTTGTGCTGAAGCAGCTTGCGGTATTTCGAAAAGGCCATACCCAATTGAAATATCTGTAAACGGAACAGCTCCCGTTAAGATAGTGTAGACAGCCAATGTACATACGACAATCAGCACGCCGATAATCGAAAAATGTACGGTATTTGAGGAATTGTTTTTGTGATTACTCATAGCGACCAAATTTTTTCCCGCTCAAACCAATGGTTCGCACGAGAAATATTAAATGACGAAGGTTAAATTGAACAGTTTTCGTTTGTACATTTTATCACAATCAAAAACCTCAGACAATTTAACTGTGTAACGATTTTATGGAATTGGGGAGTGTTTTGGAAATGTGTAGGGGATAAGGGTAATTTAAACGGCCGTAGGGACATTTCCACCGCTACGATTTAACAACCAAACGATCACACCAGCAAGTCCCGCAATGACACTAGCCAAGGCACCAATTACCCAAAAAAGCTGTCTCTTTTCGATTTGCTCGGCCCAATGCACCGTCCCTGCTTCTTCACGAATGTCTTCATATATTAATGTAGCGATTTCAGGGGGGGCAGCCAACGGCCGTAACACCTTATGCAAAGCTTTGGCCAAACGAAACAAAAGTCTAAGCTCTGTCCCGATTTCCTCATGCTCGATTAATAACCGCTGTGTAGAATCATTTCCGTGTAATAAACCATCCACATGGGTAGCTAAAATCGTTTCTATGCTTGCCATCTTCTTTTCCAGTTCAGTTTCGCAATCTTCTTCTCAAATCAATCCAATCCAACTGGTTTGACCTATTGCATATAACCCGAGCGACTTAAATTGGTTACTCAATTCAATCATCGATTCGCCACAAATAGCGAATTGAATTAATCGCTCGATAAAACCGACCAAAAATAACATTCGTATGCATCACACATTCGACAGCACTCTCCCGTCCCTAGTACAACCCATTTCCCTTTCCCCCCAAACACTATACAATCCCAGCCGATATGTTATTGGCAATAGACATCGGCAACACCAATATAGTTCTAGGCTTGTGGAATGGTCAAAATTGGATCGCTCGTTGGCGGCTCCGTACCATTCGCGAACGAACCGTAGATGAATTTGGAATTTATCTACGTGGGCTCCTTCAAGATGAGAAAGAGGTTTCTATTAGTGGGATCAAG
This sequence comes from Anaerolineales bacterium, assembly GCA_011524645.1. Taxonomy (GTDB): domain Bacteria; phylum Chloroflexota; class Anaerolineae; order Promineifilales; family Promineifilaceae; genus WTJY01. Next base: position 21,394 of record WTJY01000487.1, read on the forward strand.
CGGATCATAATTTCCAGTGTTGTCCCACAAATCACCCGCTCGTTGACAGATGCTTGTCGGCTCTATCTCCATTGCGAGCCACTTATCATGAGTACGGACCTTTCGCTGGGCATCCAAAACCGCACCGATGTCCCAGAGCAAGTCGGAGCGGACCGATTAGTCAACACAGCGGCCGCCTATCATCTCTATCGTTGCGCCTGCATCGTCGTAGACATGGGAACCGCCACAAAGTTCGATGTCGTAACCGCCAATGGGGATATGCTGGGCGGGGTCATTTCTCCCGGCTTAGGCATCACGGCCGATGCACTTACCCGCCGCGCCGCCAAATTAAGCCAGGTCGATTTACAAGCGCCACCACAAGCGATAGGCAGCAATACGATCCACGCCATTCAGTCCGGTCTGATATTCGGCTATGCAAGTATGGTCAGCGGAATCATCCCCCGCCTTAAAGCTGAATTAGTAGAAAGGAATCCTGACACGCCCTACATTAAAATCATAGGAACCGGCGGCCTGATTAGTTTGGTGGCAGAGCACACGGCCGTTTTTGATGTTATCGATCCATGGCTCACCTTAAAAGGGTTAGAAATTATCGCCCGTAAAAATTAAGCCACACCACCACTCCCATTAGGCCATATGAAACGTTTATTCCTTCCTCTTATTCTTTCACTGATTTTGCTTGGCATCGTAGGATGCCAGCCCGCGATCTTTGATCCACCTCGGCTCGCAACCCAAGAAGCACAACAAGCGATGACAGCCGAAACGGCCGTCACATCAACCTCCACCGCCGCCTTTATCGCCGCCCCCACCCCGACAGGGGAACCGCTAG
>WTJY01000028.1 GCA_011524645.1 Anaerolineales bacterium
ATCATAGGTGGTCGCAACAGGGAATTGCGGAAATTCATCGATCACATTTTGAGGGGGACAAAACAAAATACCCTGCTCTGCTTCGCCCAACATGGTTGTGTCATTGTATGAATCGCCTGCGGCTACTACATTGAAATTTAGTTCATGCAGTCTTTTAACAGTCTCACGTTTGTGGTCTGCTTTTCTAAGTTTGTAATTCTCTATTTCACCACTCTCACCGATAATTAATTCGTGACAAAAGATTGTCGGCCAATCTAATTGACGCATCATGGGTGTCGCAAACTCTTGAAAAGTATCCGATAAAATAATTAGCTGATGGTCTTCTCGAAGAGTATCGCTAAACTCCTTGGCTCCTTCGAGCGGAGAAAGGGTGGCGATGACCTCTTGTATATCTTGGATTCTAAAATCATGTTTGGCACATATATCCAATCGAAATTTCATTAATTCATCGTAGTCGGGAATATCCCTCGTGGTCGCCATTAGCTCTTTGACGCCCACTTTCTCAGCGAAATTAATCCAGATTTCCGGTATCAGTACGCCCTCTAAATCCAAACATACAATATTCATCTACATCTACTCTCTAAATGATGTTTTTTACTTGGGCGTGAACCTTAATCTCTCAGCCACTCTCATTCAATAGCGAATAGCCAATCACGGGAATAAACACTACAATTCGCGCATGCAACCCGATTGGCGATCCATTCCTCTAAGTCTATATATTCACGTTCCTTGGTGTGAGCGAAAATGCCCCTATTGCGATTTCAATTCGCATCAATCAAAAGGCGTTGTGGACGAACGCGCTTATATCAAAGCTGTGATCGATGATCTTGACCAGGACATAAAAGATTTTGGGAGCGCTATCACTGACCGCGAGATCAACACTGTTTTTATTGGTGGCGGAACTCCCTCGCTATTCTCCTCGGATTCATACAAACACCTTTTTTTTGAAATACGTAAACGACTGAATTTTAACGCAAACGCGGAGATCACTTTAGAGGCAAACCCTGGCAGTAGTGAGGCCTCTAAGTTCGCGGGTTTTCGTGCAGCTGGAATCAACAGGCTGTCAATTGGTGTTCAATCATTTAGTCAAGAACATCTAGGTGCACTGGGTCGTGTGCACAACAGCAACGAAGCTATTTCTGCTGCCAAATTTGCCACTCAAGCCGGCTTCGACAATTTCAATTTAGATCTAATGTTTGGACTGCCATCGCAGAATCTTGGGCAAGCATTGGAAGATTTACAACAAGCCATAGAATTAAAACCAACGCACCTTTCTTGCTATCAGCTGACGATAGAGCCAAATACTCTTTTCCATCACCGACCACCAATTACACCGAGTGATGAGACTCTTTGGGATATGCAAGAAGCACTGCAAGAGCAATTAGCAAAAGCGCACTATGAGCAATATGAGGTGTCAGCCTATGCACAACCCAACAGGCAATGTGAGCATAATCTCAACTATTGGGGGTTCGGAGACTATCTCGGAATCGGTGCTGGTGCTCATGGCAAAATAACCACAGACAAAGGCATGTTGAGGCGCTGGAAGATTAAACATCCAAACAGCTACCTCACAAGGGAAAACAAAATTGGTAGCACCGATAAAATCGAAGGTGCAAACATAACCTTTGAATTCATGTTAAACGCCTTAAGGCTCAACAAAGGCTTCGAAATCAATCAGTTTGAACAGCGTAGCGGTCACACGTACGCTCAAATCCAGACTTTGGTGAAAAAACACAAAGAACTAGGCTTATTGGAGCAAAGCTCAAACATCATTCGGCCAACTCCATTCGGCCACAACATGCTCAATAGCATGCTCGAAGATTATCTGAAAATGGCAGAGGCCTAGGGTACTTAAGACCTATCTTAAGCTCTATCCTAGAGCTTAATCACTGCCTCCGAAGTCCTTCACGGCATTTAAAATTTGTCGGCACGTCACCTGACCGATCAATAAGCCATCGTCGCTTATCACTGGTCTACGGCGGTGCTTAAACTTAAGCATGTCGCTCGCTACATCGACGATATTATCAGTGGCCTTTACAGTGATGACTTCCTTGGTCATAAACTCACCTACCTTGCCCACTGGACTCTTATTGTAAACAGAACTCAGTATGGCTTTTAGACAATCCAGCTCGGATAATATTCCCACCAGATAACCACCATCGTCAACAACGCACACACCCGATACCCGATAAGCGGACAGCAATCGTATAGCCTCATATACATCATCATCTGCCTTGACC
>WTJY01000251.1 GCA_011524645.1 Anaerolineales bacterium
AAAGCTCCCCTCTCCCGTTGGGAGAGGGACTGGGGGAGAGGGTTAATCCACCTCCTACAGCCCCTCCTATCAGGAGGGGAGCAAATCCAATCAGACGATCCACATTGGCGAAGGTATTGTTAACGAAAGGCTGTTTTTGTTTTTTTGCAAGGGGGTGTCGATAATAGGAAGGTCGGCTCCGCTTGGGCCTCGAAACAAATGATTAAAGGCATATGGTCAAGTCGGTTTACCGCAGGGTGTCGGTGTTTGGCAAATAAAAAGGAAGCGTCGTTGTGAGCAATCGTTGGGATAGGTTAACAAAACTAGAAAAGCGTATTTTTGAATTGCGTCTGGCGCAAGCACGGCCGGATATCGATGCCTCGTTACAAAAATTATATGGGGGGCGTTCTGATTTTGCCGTGTGGGTCGAACGATATGTTGAAATTGCTCGGGAGGCGTATGCGCAACGGCCGGCCGATTTGCGCGACCTTGATTTGCAGCGGGTCCATGAAGCGGATTGGTATCAGCAAAGCGACATGATTGGCTATAGTTGCTATGTGGATCGGTTTGCGGGGACGTTAAAGGGGGTTCAGGAAAAAATCCCTTATCTAAAAGAACTGGGAGTGACCTATTTACATTTGATGTCGTTGTTGCAGTCGCATTCCGCGCCCAATGATGGGGAGTATGCGGTGTCCGATTATCGTTCGGTGGCATCTGATTTGGGGACAATGGAGGATTTGACCGCTTTGGCTAAAGAACTACGGTATCACGGGATGAGTTTGTGTACCGATTTGGTGTGTAATCACACGGCCGATAGCCATGAGTGGGCGATGCAAGCGAAAGGCGGGAATGAAACCTATCAGGGGTATTATCATGCCTTTCCAGACCGTACGTTGCCGGATCAATATGAGGAAAATCTGCGCGAGATTTTTCCGGAGACCGCACCCGGTAGTTTTTTATATATCGAAGCGATGGAACAATGGGTTTGGAGCACCTTTAATCGATACCAGTGGGATCTAAACTATGGCAATCCGGCCGTGTTGGGGGAGATGCTCGATATTATTTTGAATTTGGCGAACAATGGGGTCGAAATTATTCGGATGGATGCGGTCCCCTTTATGTGGAAGCAGATGGGGACAACGTGTGAGAATTTGCCGGAAGCGCATGGGATTTTGCAGGCGTTTCGGGCGTTGTCTCGCGTAGTTGCCCCGGGGTTGGTCTTTAAGGCGGAAACGATCGAGACACCGGATAATGTGGTTCCTTATCTGGGGAGTGGCACCTTTACCGATAAAGAGTGTGGGATCGCGTATCACAATAGTTTTATGGTCTATTTGTGGAGCATGTTGGCGGAGCAAAGCGTGGTGTTGTCAACTTATTCGTTGCAACAGCTACCTGAAATGGCGAGCGCGGCCGCATGGGTGACCTATGTGCGTTGCCCTGACGATATCGGCTGGGCGATTATGGATGATCATGCGGCGGCCGTGGGACTAAATGGGTTTTGGCATCGCTCTTTTCTGAGTGATTTTTATCAGGGGGATTTTGAAGGGTCATTCTCGTGCGGGGATGTGTTTCAATACAATCCAGAAACGAAGGAGCGGCGTATTTGTGGGGCGGGAGCTTCTTTGGCCGGTTTGGAGAATGGGGTCGAGCAAGACGATTCGTATCGGATCGATTTGGCGGTTCAGCGGATTTTGCTGATCCACAACATGATTTTTGCGGTGGGTGGGATTCCTCTGATTTATATGGGGGATGAGTTGGGGATGACCAATAATTATAGTTATTTGAGTGATCCGGAGTTGCAGGATGACAGCCGCTGGTTGCAACGGCCGATGATGGATTGGGAATTGGCGGCACAGCGGCATCAGGCGAACACACCGGCCGGTCGGATATTTCAAGGGCTACGCCATTTATCATTGGCGAGACAAAAGACCCCTGCGTTGCATAGCGCGGCCGCTAGCAATGCGGTTTGGACCCACAATGATCAACTCTTTGGTTTGATTCGGCAAAGCCCGCGCGGCCGGATCTTGGTGCTGGGTAATTTCTCGGATCGGCCGCAACGGGTGAGCAGTACGCGGTTGGATGAGTTGGGGTTTGGTGGGGATTTGATCGACCAGCTGACAGGTCAGCGTTTTGCGGGCTGGATGGATGTGGATGTCCGGCCGTATGGGGCGTTGTGGCTGAAGGTTTAGGGGAGGGGAGAGGATCGGGATAGGGAGGAATCTTTGTCGAGATGATTTTTTAGCTCTAACATCTGACAATTGCTTAAAATTTAGCAGGGCGATTTTTGATAAAGTTTAATCTGAGAGAGGAAATGATGACGACCAATAAAAAAATTGTAAGTTTTGGGGAACTGCTGATTGATTTTGTTCCGACGGTGAATGGGGTTTCACTCGCTGAGGCTCCTGCGTTTAAGAAAGCGCCGGGAGGTGCGCCCGCTAATTTGGCGGTAGGGCTGGCCCGTTTGGGGCATGATGTCTCCTTTATGGGGAAGGTGGGGGATGATGAGTTTGGCAAAATGCTGAAGCAGATTTTGGCTGATAACGGGGTGGATGTTTCGGCGATGTCGTTGGATGCGACGGCCCGTACCGCGCTGGCTTTTGTGACGCTGAAGCATGATGGGGAGCGGGAGTTTATGTTTTATCGCCATCCGAGTGCGGATATGCTTTTACGGCCGGATGAGATCGATCACGAGATGATTCGCCAAGCGGCCGTGTTTCACTATGGGTCGATTAGCTTGATCGCGGAACCTTGCCGGAGTGCTCATTTGGCGGCATTGGAAACAGCGGCGGCGGCCGGTGTGCTCCATTCGTATGATCCCAATTTGCGGTTGCCCTTGTGGGACAGTGCTACGGTGGCCAAAGAAGGGATTATGAGCATTTGGGAGACGGCTCATTTGATTAAGATTAGTGAGGAAGAGCTGCTGTTTTTGACCGGTGAAGATAGTGACGAGGCAGCGATGAGCTTGTGGCATGACAGGCTAAAAGTGATGCTGGTGACAGAAGGGGCGAAGGGGTCGCGATATTACACCAAGGGCTTTCACGGCCGTGTCGATGGGGTCAAAGTGGATGCCATCGATGCGACCGGTGCGGGGGATGCGTTTTGGGCCGGTTTTTTGCATCAGGTGATGTCGGTGGAAAATATTTGGGAGGATGAGAGGGCGTTGCAAGAGGCGTTGCGGTTCGCCAATGCGGCCGGTGCGATTACGGCAACCGGCCGTGGGGCGATTCCGTCGTTGCCGACGGTGGAGGTGATTGAGGGGTTGATGTCACGGCCGTGATGTTGGGATAGGGGCGGTGGAGACAGAGAGAGCTTGCATCTCTATCTCAGTCTTCTATTGGAGCCTAGGAGCTTAACATAAAATATTTTGGCAAAATATAATCCATTCACATCTATTATGTGTTTTGGACGCCCGACAGCTATATAATGGCTGTATCTCAATGCAGTCCCCCAAAGATGCCCCTGCGGCTGATATATTGATGTAGGATGTCCACGGTGTTATCTAGTTTTAACCATACTATTGAACATATTGTTATCTTGGAAAGCAGTCAAGCGTATGGAGCTGAACTGATGCAAATGGTGCGTGATGGGACTTCGTTTAACTGTCAAATCACCTTGTGTCACACGATTGCACATGGCAAGTCTGTCTTGCGTGATAATTCGAGTGTGGATGCGATCTTGCTTTCGTTGAAAGGTGGAGACGGGGTGTGGCATGCGATTATTCAGCATATAAGGGAGATCAATGCGACTACACCGATTTTGATGATCGCAGGGGCGGCCGATGAAACGGCAGCTTTACACGCTATGCAGTCTGGGGCGCAGGATTATCTGATCAAGGGGGAATTTACAACCAACCGGCTGGTGCGTTCAATTTTGAGTGCGATGGAGCGTGAGCGGTTGCGTTTCGCTTTGGAAAAGTCGGTACAGCAAAAGATTACGGCGGTAGAGCGGCGGTTTCAGGAGATGGTAACGAAAAGTGCAGATGGATTGATGGTCTTGAATAAAGAAGGAATTATTCGTTATGTCAACCCGATGACGGCCGCATTTTTCGGCCGTCGCCAAAGCGACTTTATCGGCCGTCATTTCGATTTGGTTTCGGTCGATACCGGCATACAAGAGTTCGGGTTTACCAACTCTTTAGGGCAGTCGATTTACGGGGAGTTTCAAACGGTGCAGATAGATTGGGGGGATGAACCGGCCTATATGGTATCGATTCGCGATGTAACACAGCAGCGCAAAAATGCACAAATGCTGGAGCAGAATGCGCAGATGTTAGAAAAAGTGGCGGCCGACTTACAAGCACAAAATGAAGACTTGGAAGCTTATGCCCACACGGTAGCCCACGATATTAAAGCCCCATTGGGGATTATGATCGGATTTACGGCCGCGCTTTATGAACAGCATCAAGATTTGCCACCAGAAGCGCTTAGTAGGTACTTAAATAATGTCTATCGAAGCGGCCGTAAAGCGGAAGCGATTATCAACGAGTTATTGCTACTGGCGAGTGTACGTAAGCAACAGGTTAAACTGTCGCCAATCGATATGGGTTATGTTGTGGGGGAAGTCTTGGAGCGACTCAAATATATGATTGACGATGAGGAAGCGGCTCTTTATGTGCCGGAGTCATGGCCGATTGTGCAGGGGTATGCCCCTTGGGTTGAAGAGGTTTGGGTAAACTATTTGAGCAACGCCTTAAAGTATGGTGGTTCCCCGCCCCATATCGGTTTAGGGTTTGAAGAACGGCCGCATGATGTGTTGTTTTGGGTGCAAGACAATGGGGATGGGCTGAGCGATGAAGCGCAAGAGCAACTGTTTAAGCAGTTCCCAAAGATCGATTCTGTGCGGGCGAATGGTCATGGACTCGGTTTGTCGATTGTGCGGCGGATCATTACCCGTTTAAAAGGGGATGTGGGGGTGCAGAGCCAAGTGGGAAATGGGAGCCGATTTTTCTTTACACTACCACGGCCGTCTTAGAGCAAGTAAGAAGTAGGAAGTAGGAAATATGTGAAGAGCCCCTTTCATACTTCATTTTTCATCTTTCATACTTGGCGGCTAGGTAATTTTTAGGACAAGAATCGTTTGGTCATCACTTTGCGCGCCCCCCTCGACAAAGGCGTCGATTTCATTGAAGAGGACACGGGCGACTTCTGTGGCTGAATGGTCCGGCTTGCTTTGGATAATTTGCATGAGTCGGGTTTCGCCAAACAGTTCTCCCCCTAAGTCATGAGCTTCCGATAATCCATCTGTGGCGATGACAAGACAATCTCCTGGATTTAGCTGGAGCACTTCATCAAGTGCATAGGTCCCAGCAAGGACACCGATCGGAGGGCTGCCCGCTTCTAAGAATTGAGGGTCGCCGTCATAAGGGCAATAGATTACCGGTCCATGTCCGGCGTTGACATAGGTGAGCTGCATGGTCAGCGGGTTATAGAAGCCGACAAAGGCGGTGGCAAACATTTGCACCCGCATAAAGTCTTCATAGAGGTCACCCACCGTTTCAGCCAAGACCGTTTGTGGGGTGAGTAGGTCACCCCGATTTGACTTATTCTTGATCAGGGTACGTGTGATCCCCATCATGAGGGCGGATGACATCCCTTTGCCGGAGACATCCCCGATAGAAAAGGCGAGCTGACCATCATAGCGGATGAAATAGTCATAGAAATCGCCGCCCACATGTTTGGCGGAGCGGGAATAAGCATAAATATCGAGACCGAGAATTTCTGGCGGTTCTTGGGGGAATAAGTGATGTTGTACTTCGAAAGCGACTTCCATTTCAGCTTTAAGCTCGGTTTGCTGGACTTGGGTTTCTGTTTGTAGCAGGGTTTCGATATGACGGCCGACGAGTTCGGTAAACATGCGTAAAATATCGACATCCCCATTCGTAAAATCCCCACGCGCTCTGTTTATCATGCCCAATCGCACCCGCGCTTTTTCGTTGGCGATGGCGGGCATGGCGATCATATTGCGGATACTCGTGGGCAGATCGCGGATGTGGGGATAGTTGTTAACGATTTCCTCTTGGGGTGCGTGGTTCATCAGGTAGTTGGTGATTTTTTGCGGCGAGGCTAAGGGCTGTGGCGTCGATTCTAAAAGCTGTGGTGCATCGAGTGAGTCGCTGATGGTAAATACAGATTCCACCGGAAGAAGGTTCGCGACGATATCGCGCACAAGATAGAGGTATTGGCCTAGGTCGAGATCCTTTAAATCGATCTGAGCTAAGTTGAGAAATGTGTCGAAATATTTTTCTGTTTGGGTGATATCCGCCTCTAGTTCGGCCGTGATCGTTCCATGCTCGTCGAGTTGATTTTGCAAAACCATGATACGTCGCTTAAGTGTTGTTTGTTCCTCAAGCAAAAGCTGGTTGTGTACATGCTGGCCAATCACTTTGGCATCAAGTCGTAAGCGCTTTTTCTTAACTTTGTTGATCGGGCCGAAAACGTGTAGTTGGGCAACTCTTTCTTCACCGACCATAATTTGGGCGGTGATTTGGGTATGGGTGGGTTGGCTTTCGGTAATGTCTTGTTTTTTACCGGTCCAATTGGCGTAAATTTGCCCATCGCCCCAAATCGCAATATTGGTAGCTCCATAAGCGATCCATGATTCGGCGATTGTTTGTAACAACTTGGTGTGTGGCTTCAAGACATCAGGTAGTTTTAGGGTTAAGACTTCTATCATATGATTATTGAGAGCTCACATTTATAAAAAATCACTCGCGTCAAAATAGAAATGGCTCTTTATGTGTTTCAAGGAGTTGCAAAATCAGGCTATTTTGCTCCCCTCGCTCTTGAGGGAGAGGGGAAAATTCCACCTCCCCCAGCCCCTACATTTGATAGGAGGGAAGCAAATCCAATCAGTTGATTACTTTAGCGAAGGTATTGACATTTTAACACGAATTAGGACCTTCACCTATTTCTCTCCATATTATCAATCTTCGCAAAAAGGCAAATAGGAATTGGGTTTAGATCGGTGGTGGTCGGTCACCAATGTGTGACAAAAAACCGCTTTTCTTGTATGCTTAAATGAATACTTTTAATTGTATAGTCCTATGCTACTACCCTGATTATGTCAGTTGCAAGCGAGATATGATTTTATGATAAAAACTCCATCCGACGTCAATAGTTCAGAGGCGGTCAAGCGAATTTTGGCGGTTGATGACAATGAACAAACGTTACAAATCGTCCGTTTAACATTGGAGCGAGCAGGCTTTGATGTGGTGACAGCCCTTTCAGGAAAGGAAGCTTTGCAAATTATTCGCCGTAAGGGGTTGCCTCATTTGGCATTGGTGGACTTGAATATGCCCATTATGAATGGGTTTGAGTTTTGCAAAAAGCTGAGTGAGTTTAGTGATGTTCCGGTTGTGATGCTCACCGCTGTTGGCGAAGAAGAAAAAATTGTTGAAGGTATTAATCAACACGCAGAAGATTACATTATTAAGCCCTTTCGGCCGCAAGAGCTGGTGGCTCGCATTAATCGCATTTTGCGTCGTATTGGTGACTTTGCGTATACCCTCGACCCGACCGTACGGATTGATGACTATTTGAGTATCGATTTTTCTAATCGCAAGGCTATTGTCGATGGCACAGACAAGTCACTGACACCAACGGAGACGAAAATTCTTTACATCTTGATTCGAAATGCGGGGCAAACAGTGACGACCGATTTCTTGTTGCGCCGTATTTGGCCGCTAGAAGATGCTTATGAAGATCGTTTGCATGTGCATGTCCATCGCTTACGGCGTAAGTTGGAAGTTGATCATAGTAAACCCTATTATGTGGTTTCTAAGCGCGGGACCGGTTACATCTTCCCTAAGAGTTAATCGCGGACGGCACGAGATTCGTAAAGACAAGCGTTTCCGTAAAATTGCAAAATCGATTCCGGCCGCCTAGCCCGAAAAACCGGCCCAGCCTTAACTGTTTTAAGGGTGGGCTTTCTTTTTATGACCCCTATTGCACAACAAATCAAAAACTCGTTATCCCTTAAAGATTTTGATCCTAAACCCGCCATGATGCGTATGGCACCGGCACGTGATGCGGTGGAAGCCCCACCGGCTGGTGCTCGGTTGGGGGCGACGATGGGGGTTTTGTATGAGATGGAGCGACAGGTGTGGGTTGTTTTGGCTAAACGGCCGATGACCCTGCGAAATCATCCGGGCCAAGTCGCTTTTCCTGGCGGCCGGTGTGAACCGAATGAAACATTCCTAGAAACCGCCCTACGAGAAACGGAAGAAGAAGTCGGCTTGGCCCCACACTTCATTGAGGTTTTAGGCTCCTTGTCGCCGGTGTATATCCCGCCATCCAATTTCTATGTGTCCCCCTTTGTGGGTTGGCATGATGGGCTACCCAACTTAACCCCTTCACCAGACGAAGTGTCACGTATTATCGATGTTCCGTTGCAAGCGTTGACCACGCCCGACTGTATTGGCGAAATTAACCCGATAGGGGATTGGCGTTTTCCCGCTTATTTGGTTGAGGGAGAGAAAGTATGGGGGGCAACGGCCGTTATTTTAAGCGAACTGATCGCACGCTTAACGGCCGTTGATTTTTTCACTAGAATGTGAGGCACATTTCGACGCGACGAAATGTTTCAAAATAACCGGCCGCTTGATAGGCGTGCCACTGCACACTGTCCGACATAATGTTTTCCAATGACGCATCCCGCCGTGCCGCCACCTGATGCAAAATCCGTAAAAGCTCACAACTCATCTCAAATTCATCCCCCTCTGTTACTTGAATCGCAATACGGCGTAATTGGAAACGATTGTCTTCATAAATAACCCAGCCGCGCCCAAGATTGGGATGAACGACATTTAAGCCAACCAATTTGTCGAGCAAGTGGCTATAAGTTGTGGTTTGGTTGATCCAGCTCGGCCGTGTTTGGCGTTGGTCTAACAATGGTAAGAGTTGATCTGGGTCAATGTATGTTACCCCATCGAGTTGACGAACGAGAACCGGTTCATCGGCAAAATTCGGGGGACGCCGAGCAACAACCAGTTCACGAATTTTCTCGAAACCAAATTTTTGTGCTATATAAAATCCGGCATCGTTGCCGACAATTTGCTCCATCCATAACCGTTCGAGTCCGCGACGGCGGGCGTTGTCGATAAGCTTGTGGGACATCATAGCCCCGACACCGCGCTTGCGAGCAAAGGGAACCACCCCGATACGAGATAGCCAACCTTCCCCACCACGGATAGCGACAAACCCCATCGCGATCACTTCGGTCACAATTGTATCCATCACAGCGGTCGATAAATCGAGATCGATGTCATAGAGATTGATGTATTTTTCAAAGCCGCTACGAGACATCGGCATAGGGATGACATAGTCGGTGCGAGCTTGGGAATAGGCTTCGACCAGCTCATCGATCGGAAAGCGGCTGGCGGGTAGGGGGACCAAACTGTCTAGTGTGGTGCTATGTTTGTTGTTGAGTGCGTCGAAAAAAGCTGCGGGGGTACCGAATTTGCGGTGGAGAATTTTCATAGTGACTGTCGATATGATTGATCAGGGAGGCAGATAATTTACCGTTTCTCCATGATACTATAAATCGGCAGATTTAACGCAAACCGGCCGTAAATTAAGGGTAGTTTTGGGTGAGCCAGCGCTGTGGTTGGATCGCTTCTCCCCAAACACGGACATCCCAATGTAGATGGGCGGCCGTCGAGAGGCCGGTATTGCCCCCTTCGGCGATTTTTTGACCGGCGATTACTTGGTCGCCGACCCCGACATTGGCGACCGATAAGTGGTAGTAGGCGGTCATGACTCCCATACCGTGGTCGAGAATGAGGACATTGCCACGAAGCTCCAGCAAGTCTTGATAGACAACGGTGCCGGCCGCTGGGGCTAAAATCGGTGTGCCGATCTCACCGGCGAAGTCGATCCCGCTGTGAAAATTAATCACGGGTGCACCGTTGTAGGTACGTGACGCGCCGTAATATGAGCTGATCTGACCATCGATGACCGGTGGGGTAAAAATGCCGGACCATTGTTTGGTTAAATCGGAATCTGTAAAGATCGTTTGTAGGAAAGCGTTTTCCTGTAAGCGAAGTTCCGGTGTGAGCAGGCTGGCGAGTTCTTCGCTAATGGTGATTTCTTGCAGACCGTAATCGATAAAGCCGACCACAAACTGCTGGCTGAACGGCCGCCACGGCCGACTCAGCCCTTCCCCTTCGAGACGTAGGGTGTACCGGCCGTTTTCACTAAAGGCATCAAATCCGATTAAGGCGACATGAGATGTTTCCCCTTCAGGGGTTAGCGGGATCATCGTTTCTGTACCGGCCGGATCGGTCACATAGGCGAACGCTTGCCCCGGTTCGGTGTGTCCGACGCGCAAGACGACCGTTTCACCTGGCAAAATCGTTTGTGGGGCGAGACTCATCGTTAACCAGCCGGAAGGCATGAGGTTAAAGGTGTCGGTGGCTTGCTGTGGTGGCAGGCGGAGCCGTTCCCCGGGGTAGATGCGATCAAAGATCGATAATTGGTTGAGGTCAGCGAGTTCACGGACTTGGACCCCGGTTTTAGTGGCGACTTGCCAGAGGGTGTCTCCGGCTTGGACCAAATAGGGGGTGCCTGATAGGGTGTCGGCCGTGCCACTGCCGGTGCGACTAATGAGGATTAAGCGCTGTCCCGCATAAATCGTGTCAGGTGCGACTAAATTATTGGTTTGAGCCACGGCCGTCATGGTGGTGCGAAAACGGAGGGCGATATCGGCGAGTGTATCACCATAGGCCACGATATAGGTGGTGGGCACTGCGTCACCAGAGGCACTAGGGATCGCTAATTCTTGGCCGATATAGACAAGTGCTGGGTCAAGAATGTTATTGACCAGCTGGAGTGCTTCGACCGTAGTACCATACAAATTGGCGATATAGGCGAGGCTTTCTCCTGAGCTGATGATATGAAATTGGGGTTGGATCGGCTCTTCTGGCGTGTCTGGGGTATCGGGAACGGCGGTAGGAGAGTCTGCCGCGACAGTAGGTTGCGGGGTGGGGGTGGCAGGGGCTTCTTGAGCTTGAGCCAAGTGCAAAGTAGCAAACAAAGGGAGAAGTAAAACGGCCGTTAGGGCCAGAGTTTGAGTAAGTCGACGCATCATCATAGTGCGCAATTGTAGCGAAAATCGCATGGGGGGACATCGATTGTGATTAGAGTGGGTTGATTTACTTATCTGATGTTTTGGTTCGGCCGGTCAATGGGTCCACGACATGTGGCAAATCTGATAAACTAGCCACATGTTAAAAGTACTCCACCCCATTACACGCCTCATTATTGGTGGGGCCCAAGAAAACACGATGTTAACGGCCGATTATCACACCCATTTGCCCGAATTTGGGGGGAAATATCAGGTCGATGTAGTCAGTGGTCCACAAACCGGACCGGAAGGTTCGATTATTGAGGAAGTGCGGCGACGGGGTATCAAGCTAACAATTATGCCGGAAATGCGACGTGAGATTAGCCCATTGAACGACATCAAGGCGTTATTTAAGCTACGCCAAATGATGATCGATGGCCAGTACGACATTGTTCACACACATAGTTCTAAGGCGGGGGTTTTGGGGCGATTGGCGGCGAAAATGGCTGGCGTTCCCTTGATTGTGCATACGGTTCATGGTTGGAGCTATCATGATCATATGAACCCAGCGAAGCTAAAACTTTACACAACTTTAGAGAAAATCGGCCATGCTTGCGGTCATGCCAGCATTGTGGTGTCTCCCAAGGATATTGATAAAGGATTGGCACAGGGAATCGGCCGATGTGAAGATTATACGGTGATCCGGAGTGGGATTGAGCTGGACCGTTTCGGCCACCCGGCCGTACCGGCCGCGCAAATTCGAGCGGAGCTAGGCATCCCCGCAGATGTGCCGGTTGTCGGTAGCGTGACCCGCCTTTCCCCACAAAAAGCGCCGTTAGATCTGGTCAAAGCGTTTGCCGCTATTGCGGCGCAGAATGACAAGGCGTGGTTTGTGGCGGTGGGGGATGGGCCGCTTCGGGGCGAGGTCGAACAGGCGCTTGAACAACACGGGATCACACATCGGACCGTTTTGACCGGCTTGCGACGGGATGTGCCGGAGCTGCTCAATATTTTTGATATTTTCGTTTTGTCTAGCTTGTGGGAAGGGTTGCCCCGTGTGTTGCCCCAAGCGATGGCGACCGGTTTGCCGATCGTTTGTACCCAAGCGGACGGTTCGGCCGAGGCGGTGAAAGAAGGGGAAAACGGATTTTTGACGGCGCGACAAGAGCCGGAAGCGTTGGCAGCCGGTGTGTTGCAATTGTTGGCGGATGATGGGTTACGCCAGCGTATGGGAGAAAAGGGGCGTGAGTTGGTGCCACCTTTTGGCGCAAAGCAGATGGTGCGGGATATTGATGCGTTGTACGGCCGTTTTTTAGATGGTAGTGATTAAATTTACCATTTACAATTTTAGATAACCACTGTAACAAGAGTTACTGCACGGACTCTACTAACTAAAGGATCAATCATCATGTCAAACATCAAACCAACCATTCGCAATCTCGATCTACAACCCTACCAACACGAAGGGGAACAATATTATTTATTGCAAGACCCGCGCCAAGAAACGGAAGGACAACTCTTATTGCCTCCGATTTTGGCCCATATGTTGCGTTATTTCGATGGGCAACATGATATTCCGGCGATTTATGCTCAAATAGAAAAAGATGCCGGTTTTGCATTGCCTGCGGGAACGGTTGAGCAAGCGGTTTCCCAGTTGGATCAAGCGTATATGCTTGATAACGAACGGTATGCATCCTATGTGGAACGTGTTTATGGGGATTTCTTGCGGGTAGCCCATCGGCCGATGGTGCTGGCCGACGTGAATTACCCGCGTGATCCGGCCGCCTTAGCCGAGCTGTTTGCCAGCTACGGGGGGACAGATGATTTATCCGATGAAGAGGCATGGCACGGCCGTGCGGTGATTTCCCCCCATATCGATTATCAACGAGGGGGGCCGGTTTATGCGCGAGCATGGGCGCGAGCGGGTGCAGCGGTGCAAAAAGCTGATTTGGTGCTGATGTTTGCGACCGATCATAAGGGGGGGCTGGGCAGTTTGACTCTGACCAAGAAGGGGTATGAAACCCCCTATGGGCTGCTACCGACCGATGATCAATTGGTGGATGCCTTGGCCCATGCGATCGGTGAAGATGAAGCGTACGCACTTGAATTGAATCATCGAAGAGAACATTCGGTAGAGTTGTCGGCCGTGTGGTTGCACCATGTGGCAGCACAGACAGGGACAACGCCGGTGATGGTACCGCTGTTGATCGGCTCGTTTCAGCATTTGGTCGCTTATCAGAAGCATCCACAACAAGATGTGAAGATTCAAACGTTTTTAGAGGCACTGGTACGGGAAACGGCCGGTAAAAAGGTGCTGTGTGTGGCCTCGGTTGATATGGCCCATGTGGGGCCTGCGTTTGGGGATGACTATATCATGGATGAAGAGCGCCGCTCATTGCTTGATGCGGCCGATCATAGTTTGATTGAGGCGATGATGGAGGGGGATGCGGAGCGATATTATCGCGAAATTGCGGATGTGCAGGATCGCAACAAGGTGTGTGGATTTAGTCCGGTTTATTTGATGTTACGCTATTTGCAGATGCGCGGGGAAGGGGAGATTTCCGGCCGTTTGTTGGCGTATGATCAGTGCTCGGCCGATGCGGAGAATCATTCTTTGGTGTCGATTAGTAGCTTGTTGTTGGATTGATTGAAAATGTGAATGTAGTTTGTAGAGGATTTTATGTCAACAAAACCGCCCCCCATAACCAAAACCATAACCGGCCATGTACAAGGTAGATGGCAGGATGAAGAAAAAATCGCTGTATTCAAAGGGATTCCCTATGCGAAACCCCCAGTTGGAGATTTACGCTGGCGGCCGCCACAACCGGCCGAGCCGTGGGACGGCGTGCGCGAAACCACAAAATTCGGCCCCTTTGCCCCCCAGTATAAACCGATGGTCGATGGCTTTATTCAGCTTTTGATCGACGGGCATGGCTCTCACTGGCTGTGGAAACTGACCCTCAAATTTTTTATGATGATCATCCCTTTTCCCAAACAAAGTGAAGATTGCCTGTATCTCAATGTTCGTACCCCCGATTTGGATAGTGGCGCGAAATTGCCGGTCATGGTCTGGATTCATGGGGGAGATCATCAGGCGGGGAGTAGTGGTGAGCCGGTGTATAACAGCAATAAATTGCCGAGCCATGATGTGGTGGTGGTGAGTATTAACTACCGTTTAGGGCTGTTTGGCTATTTGGCTCATCCAGAGCTTTCGGCCGAATCAGAGCACAATGTGTCGGGAAATTACGGCACGCTCGACCAAATTGCGGCTCTGCAATGGGTGCAGGACAATATCACCCACTTTGGGGGAGACCCTGATAACGTGACGATTTTTGGCGAATCGGCCGGTGGGGAATCTGTGGCCCATATGCTTGTTTCGCCGTTGGCACGCGGTTTGTTCCATCGGGCGATTATGCAAAGCCCTGCGAATGGGGGGCAAATGCGCCACTTGCGTCAGCCCTTCCTCCACTTTGAAAGTGATGAAGAACAAGGGGTTTATTATGCCGAGAAGATGGTGGGGGTGCATGGGGATAATCAGATCGAGCAATTGCGCCAAAAGCGGTTCCAAGAGCTGATAACAATCACCTATCAAGATTATTACTGGGGGATGTTTTACCCGACGGTTGACGGGTATGTGATCCCACAAACGCCGATCCAAGCGTTTGCTGAAGGGAATCAGGCACAGGTTCCGCTGATTGTGGGAAGCAATTGGGACGAAGGAACGGTCATTTACCCGATGTTTGAAGCTCCCCTCGCCGAGTATCGGATGTTTGATTTAGAGCCGAACAGTATGCCGAACTATATCCAAGAGGTTTATGGGGAGGATACGCCACAGCTTTTGCAACTTTATCCCGGTTTGGAGAAACGGGAATTTTTTGCTGAGTCTGATTTGATCGGCGATACGATGTTTGGGGCACGGGCTCGTTTTTATGCGGAGCAAGTGGCGCTGCAGGGATTGCCGACCTATTTTTATATGTTCGGCCGGGTCCCCACAGGGAAAAATCAAACGATCGGCGCCTTTCATGCGGCCGAATTGGCTTTTGTGCACGGGACCAATAGCCCGATCATTCCGGTTGCTGAGAATGAAAAAGAGTTGAGCCGCAAGATGATGCGGTATTGGACCAACTTTGCCAAAGCTGAGAACCCGAATGATGGGGGCTTGGCTGAATGGGAAACATTTGATCCGGCCGAGCCTCGCTGGATGTATTTCAATACCGATCGGGTTGAAATGGAGGAGTCGCGTCGTGAAGTGCAGTATGGTTTGCATCGCAAGCGGTTGATCGATGTCTTTTTGGCGAAGCTGGGGACGGAGCGTGTGGCTAATAAACAGGGAGATCGGTATCGATTTCTTCGGCCCAGCGATTGATGCCACCCGCTAAATTGAGGAGCCGATCACGGTTAAACCCTTGTTCGATCAGTTGTCGAATGACATCGGCACTACGGCCGCCGCTACGACACTGCACGATTAATTCCTGCGTATTATCTAATTCAGCGATTCGTTTAACGACTTGCCCTTTGGGGATTAAAAACGCCCCGTAGCGACTGAGATTTGAGATGTCCCATTCGTGGGGTTCACGCACATCTAAAATCGGGAGCGGTTCACCGCTGTCGAGCCGTGTTTTGAGGGCTTGGGGGGTGATTTCGATGATGTCGAGTTCGGCCGTGTCTGGACTATCAGCCGAGGTATAGTCGCTGTGGTCATGGGCGGGCATGCCACAAAACTGTTCGTAATCGATGAGCTCTGTTACGGTGGGATTGGGGCCACAGACGGGGCATTTATCACTTTTGCGCACTTTGAGCGTGGTAAAGTCCATTTCAAGCGCGTCATAGATCATCAAACGGCCGATCATCGGCTCACCGATACCCAACAGCAATTTAACCGCTTCTGTTCCCTGTAACGCTCCGATGGTGCCAGGTAAGATACCGAGAACACCCCCTTCGGCGCAGTTGGGGACCAATCCGGGTGGTGGTGGATCGGGAAAGAGACAGCGGTAACAAGGGCCCTCTTCGGTGGCGAAAACGGAGAGCTGCCCTTCAAAGCGGAAAATGCTACCGTAGACATTGGGTTTACCAAGCATGACACAGGCATCGTTGACGAGATATCGGGTGGGAAAATTATCGGTGCCATCGATTACCAAATCATAGGGTTCCATAATGCGGAAGGCATTGGCCGAGGTAAACGGCTCTGGATAGAGGTCCAGTTTCAGATTAGGATTGATGTCTAATAAGGTTTCCCGTGCGCTTTCTAGCTTGGCACGGCCGACATCTTTGGTCCCGTGGATAATTTGCCGCTGTAAGTTGGTGAAATCGACCACATCATAATCGACAAGGCCGATGCGGCCGACACCGGCCGCCGCCAAGTACATCAGGACAGGGGAGCCTAAACCGCCTGCGCCGATAATGAGCACACTGGCCGACTTTAGTTTTTCCTGACCATGCAAACCGACATCTGGCAAAATCAAATGACGGCTATAGCGTTTGACTTCATCGTTGGTTAATTTATTCATCATAATGAGTGAGAGTGAGAGAAAAGAGTAAGAGAGTAAGCATATTGGTCTGTTGTGATATTTATGAGATGCAGACCTATCTCATACTTCATACTTCATACTTCATACTTTTACTGTTTTCGCTCCAAAACTTCCGCTGTGTTTTTGACCGTGCAAAACTCATCATGCAAGCTGGCTAGGTTGATTTGATGCATTGTCTCGGCCGAGATATAGGTGCCATCAGGAGCGGTGCGGTCAAAAGTGGCGGTGGCGTCGCCGACGAGGGTGACATTGAAACCGAGATTACCGGCCATCCGTGTGCTGGTCGATACACAGTGGTCTGTGGTCAACCCGACAATAACGAGGTCTGTAATCCCTTTTTCGTGTAAATCCGTTTCTAGCGTGGTGCCGATAAAGGCGCTGTTCACCGTTTTGCCATAGAGCGGCTCTGTGTCAAGCGGCCGTAGTGCCGGTTTTATGTTGTTACCCGATTGACCCGGCCGTAGTGGCGATTTGGGACTGGTTGAGTGATGTTGGATATGAATGACCGGCCGTTGTGCCGCGCGCCATGCTTGCAGAAGGGCTTCCATATTTTTTTCCGCATCAGGATTATTTCGCTTTCCCCAATACGTTGGGTGATCTAACCCTTCTTGAACATCGATGATCAGTAAGGCTGTGTTTGAATGATGCTTTGTCATAAAACCTCATGGGGAAGTATGAAATATGAAGTATGAAGTATGAAAAAGCGTGTTTCCATTTCATACTTCATATCTGATACTTCATACTTCTAATACGCCCCACGGCCGAATAGGGCATAGGGGACCGTTTGTAACAGAATACGCAGGTCAAAGCCGAAAGACCAATTCTCGATATAGTAGATATCGAGTAGACATTGCTCATCAAATGTGAGGTCGGCACGGCCGCTGACCTGCCATAAGCCGGTGACCCCACCTCTGACGGAGAGCCGTTGTAAATGCCACGGTTGATACTGGTCAACCTCTGGCTGAACTGGCGGCCGTGGGCCAACCAAGCTCATTTCACCGAGGACAACGTTATAGAGTTGAGGTAGTTCATCTAGGCTGAGGCGGCGAATAATCCGGCCGACGCGGGTTAAGCGAGGGTCGTCCCGAATTTTAAAGATCGGCCCTTCCGCTTCATTCATTTGGGCGAGTGCCGCTTTTTGGCTTTCGGCATCGACCACCATGGAGCGAAATTTCCACATCTTGAACAGGGTGCCGCCACGGCCGACCCGTTCACCGCCGTAAAAGATCGGCCCCGGAGAATCGAGTTTAATCGCGAGGGCGATAAGCGACCCGACAAGGAGAACCGGTATTGCGGCGACGCTGACCACAATTAAGTCAAAAATCCGCTTCAGGGTTCGTTCCAAGGTGCTTCGTTTCACTTCACGCACACCCAATACCGGAATCCCCCCCATGTTGACCGATTCGACTTGACTTAGACTGAGTTGGAAGAGGTCTGGGGAGACATTGACCCGCACATTGTTTTGTTGACAGATGCGAATGATGCGTGGAACCAAATGGTTTTTGGCGGCCGGTAACGCGACAAAGACGGTATGGAGATCCGGGTTTTGGCGCACAATCGAGGCGAGATTGTCAAACGTGCCTAGATTGGGGATGCGACTGGCTAAGCCTAAGATTTCTTCTTTTGTCCCATCATGTAAATAGCCGATCGCTTTGAATCCAAGGTCTTGGCGAGCGATGAGGGTCCGCATCAGACTACGGCCGGTTTCGCCCCCCCCTACGACGAGTACGCGGTCCACCCCCCATGATCGATTGTAAAGCCCCATGAGGATGATGCGCCGAAGGGCACGTGATATCGACAAAATCAAGACGATACAGACCGGCACCCAAACCCATAAGACACGAGAAAACGGATCTGGCAAAAAGAGAAACAGATACATGATCATAAAGGCGATCGCTAATGCGATGCCGTTGACCACACGGCCAACTTCATCGATCCAGAACTCGCCACGCCGCCGCCGCCAAATGCGAGATTGCCAGAAAGTAAAGAGGATGAAGATATTTAAGATAACTTGCTGTTCGAAATAAGAAGAAAAGGTGTGAAAGATGAGCGGATCGCGCGGTAAGTTGAAATGGTAACGCAAAACATAGGCCAGATAAAAGGCGAAATTGATCAGGATTAAATCGGAAATGGCGGTTAGCGTCCGCACCGGACGGGCATTAAATCGCATATGAAAATGGGATTGTTGTTGGTTGGATAGGATTGGAAGTAAAACGATAGGGACGAATGATAGGGATAGGGAGGAGCCTCAGTTACAATGATTTCTCTATCTTGATCTTCTGTCGCATGTTGTCTGAAAATCGGGTGTAAAGCGACCCGAGTTTTGGTTGTGACAAATAGATGAGAGGTTATTGGGGTGTTGTTTTGTCTGCGAAAATGTGGGGCTAGCATTGCCACCGTGTTTGCTTGATTACCCGAGATTAGCGCCGCAAGGCTAAGCGATATGCTTCGGCCGTTTGTGCGCCGGTTGTTTGCCAAGAGAATTTTTTGATCTGCTCACGACCACGTTCGCGCATTGTAACCGCTTGTGCGGGGTTGTCCAATACGTTTTGCAAACAATCAACAAACGCGGCCGTATTGTGCGGGTCACACAAAAGCGCGGCATCTCCGGCCGCTTCCGGCATGGCGGAGGCGTTTGAGCTGACAACTGGGGTATCACAAGCCATCGCTTCTAAGATCGGCATGCCAAACCCTTCATAGACTGACGGAAAAGCGAATAGTTCCGCGCCGTGATACCACAGCGGTAAATCATCGTCGGGAATATAACCGGGGAAGATGACCCGATTTTCTAAGCCGAGTTCGGCGATTCGTTGGTAGATCGTTTCGTAGAACCACCCCTTGCCGCCGATTAAAACCAACTTGATCTCTTTGTCCCGCAATTGGGCGAGCGCATCGAGCAAGACAAGTAGATTTTTGCGAGGCTGTAGGGTCCCAACGTGCAAAATATAGCGCTCGGGGACGGCGGGGTTTTGGCGAAATTGGGCGGCAGCTCCGGCCGTGGGGGGGCGAAAATGGGGAGATAAACCGGGGTAGGCGACTGAAATTCGCTCATAGGGGATGTCAAAGAGGTGGTGCACATCGTCACGGCCCGATTCAGAAATGGTAATAACTTGTTTAGCGGCACGGCATGAGCGACGGGTTTGGCTTTGTAGATAGAGTCTCTGTGATTTGGGGTAGCGCTCGGGGTAGCGGAAAAAGCTGAGGTCGTAGACGGTGACGACGGCCGGTATGGCGGATAAAAGCGGGGTGACAAACGCCATGCTGTGGAGCAGATCGACTCTTTGGGTACGAGCGGCCGGTCCCCAGCCGAGTTGTTCCCATAAAATTCGTTTAATCGGGTGATCGGTCCGCCAACCACTTTGGGAAACGGTGAATTGTTCTTGTGCTAGAAAATCTGGGGGATCGCCGTTGAAGATGGTGTATTGTAATGCTTCGTGGCGCGGTAAGTGGCGTAGGGTTTCGGCGATGTAGACGTGGATTCCGGCGCGACGATAACTGTTTTCTTTTGAGAGGAGATGGGCGTTGATTCCGATATGGGGCATGAGGATTTTAGGTTTTGGGTTTTAGATTTTGGATTGGGTTGGGGCGTTGGTGCCTGTTCCTCTGTCTCTCTACCCTCTACCCTCTACTTCCCGGATACGTGCCATGCTGTAGGCATCGACATAACGGCCGTTGCGAAAGGCGAATTGGCGACGGGTGCCTTCGATTTCGAAGCCGAATTTTTGATAAAGATGAACGGCCGACCCGTTGTCGGTGTACACATCCATTTCGATACGGGTGATGTTGAGCCAGTTGTCGGCTAGCTCGATCATCGCTTCGATTAGACGTGAACCGATCCCACGGCCTTGGTATGCATCGTGGACCGCCATACCGAATGAAGCGACATGCTTGCGGCGCGGCCGGTCAATGGTAAAGAGAAAGAGTTGACCCACCACTTTGCCCTCAATACTAGCGACGAGGCTATGTGAATTGGGGGGCTGTTTTTCTAGCCGACTTTGCATGAGCGACTCCGGCGGAAAGGGGAGCTGCAGGGTGCCTGCAATGACGGCCGGTTGGCTATATAACTCATGTAAATCAGTATAGTCGCCGCTTTTGGCGTGGCGGATCAAAATCTCGTCCATCATCTTACGCTCCTAATTCTTCAATCGTAGGGAAGTCGCTCGGGGGTTGAATGTCTACGGTTGCGGATCGTTGCTGGGCCAGCATGCCGCCATCGACAACGGTTCGTTGGCCGGTGACATAGAGCGCGTCATCAGAGGCGAGAAAAACGGCCGCGCCGGTCATGTCTACCGGTTCACCAACCCGCCCTAGAGGGATATTGACCCCACGTAGTTTGCGCCCTTCTTCATCGATACCGGTAGTATCGATTGACCCTGGGATAAGGGAGTTGACCCGAATATTGTATGGGCCTAAGTCTAGGGCCATGGCGCGGGTCAACGCTTCGATTCCCCCTTTTGTGGCGTCATACGCGGCGAAGGCGCGATGCGCTTTGGTTGCCCCCCCTGATGACATATTGATGATGGAGCCGCCTCCATTGCGGGCCATAATGTGGGAGGCACGATGACAGCACAAGAATGTACCGGTTAAATTGACATTGATGATGCGATCCCACCAAGCTTTGTCGGCACGGAGAAAATGGATCATGGGAGAAATGAGACCGGCATTGTTGACCAAAACATCGACCGAGCCGAACGTTTCGACTGTTTGGTCGAAAAGGGCGTTGACTTGATCCTCGTTAGATACGTCGCAGGTAATGGCGATGGCGGTTCCACCCGCCTCATTAATCGCTTGGGCCACGGCCGTGGCACCATCGGCATTGATGTCGGTCACAACAACTTTGGCACCTTCTACGCCATAACGGATAGCGATCGCTTCCCCGATCCCTTTGGCTGAACCGGTAACAATAGCAACTTTGTCTTGTAATCTTCCAGACATAATATGATTGACCTCATTTTGTGGGGCTAAACAGTGAAAAACAGGTAATTATTCACCTTCCCCAGCAGTTTTGATTCACCGCACCGTTTGTGGCTCGGTGAGGACACCGGCCACAGCTAGGAGGCGTGAACGGTTACAAAAATAGTTACGAAAAATAAAAGTTCAAAACGACCTTATCAGATATTTTCTATGAGAGGGTGGTCGGGGTTTTTATCGAGCGAAACGAAAGGAAACCTTAATCGTCTCAATCTTGCACGATTTCACTTTTTGTCGATTTAGCCATCCGGTGGCTCGGCCGTGGGGCTTTCGATAGTCGGAACGGGCGTAAATGTCGCTGTGGGGGGAATCGGTGTAAACGTTGCCGTGGGGATCACCTCGGTAGTGGGCATAGCGGTTGGCGGTTCTGTGGTGGCGGTCGGTTCGAGTGTTGGGGTGGGGGGGGCTGTGGTGGCGGTCGGTTCGAGTGTTGGGGTCGCGGGTTCTGTCGTGGCGGTCGCTGTTGGTTCAAGGGTGGCGGTTGGAGCGATTGTTGACGGGCTGGTGGGTGCGGCCGTGTTGGTCGCGGTGGCGGGCGGTTCGCCGGTCGCTGTTGCCACAGGTGTCCGGGTGGTTGCGGGGCTGGCTGTGGCCGTGGCGGGGGCCGCCCGGACTTTGCGCAGGCCGGCGGGAACGAGCCGG
>WTJY01000358.1:0-1626 GCA_011524645.1 Anaerolineales bacterium
TTGAAGCAACTATGCTATCCACCACTCTTCCCAAAATTAGAATGCGATTGCCCTGCCCGCGCTATCCCGCCCTTACATATCTACCACAAACTACAATCCCTTCGCCAAATCCAATCAGACGATTTGTATTGGCGAAGGTATCGCTTTTACAGACATAATCGCGAACCTGCGGGAATTGCTGTGATACTGCCGAATTTGGTGGGATAAGCGTAAATCGTTCAAAACTAGTCGATTTACAGGGCTGTTATCCCCGCGTAGGCGGGGATAACAGCGCTCAAACAGAGTTGGATTCCCACCTTCGTGGGAATGGCAATCGTTAATTGATCAACTCCCACCAAATCGGACAGGAATAGGTAATTTCTGAGTGCTAGTTGGGCATATCTATAATGACTAGGGTAAATTCCACAGAATTTGATGGCACTCCAGAGCTCCATTGTCCACTATAGGCGGTTGCTTTGATGCGATATGTTGTATTGGGAAGTAACAAATATCGTGTAGCACAATCAGAATAGTCACTATTTATCTGATTACAATAGGTGAATGGCGCGGTATTATCCATCAGGTTCATCGTCCATTGGCTCATGCCTGAAATGATTTCAGTTTCTGAACGATAGCTTTTAGCCCCATCGCTTGTTTCAAATAATAGATTGATACCCCCATCATAAAGGGCTCGATTAATAACTGTCGTTTCACCATTAATTGGAATAGTTTCTACGATACTGTTTGTGCCTGCTTCAATTAAATAAACCTGTGTGATTTGTGGTGCCGGAGGTGCTGGCGTGGCTGTCGGTTGCAGTGTCGCGACGGCCGTTGGTTCGGGTGTTGGTGTTGGTGAAGGGGCTTGCTCATTGACCACAACAAGCGTGAAATCGACAGCCTCGTAAGCGGGACCGCTGGCCCACTGCCCACCATATGGTATGGCTTGGATATGATAGGTATGGTTGGGGAGCAACCGATATTGCAAAGCACAATCTTGATAATCACTGTCAGACAATTGACAGTAGGCGAATGGAGCACCATTGTCAGTTGTATATAGTGACCAGCTATGGCCCGTACTGCCGACAATTTCGGTGGCAAAGCCGATGCTTCTGATACCGTCACTTGTTTCGATGGCTAGATTAAACCCGGCTGGGTATGCGGACCGGTTGATTGTCGTTACTTCACCGTTAACCGGTAGGGTTTGTATGACGGTATCTGTCGCGACATCAATCAGGAGGACCTGCTCAATCCCTTCGGGCTGTGGTAGAGGTGTCGCTGTAGGAGCCTGTGTGGGTGATGGCATGGGGCTTGGGGTTGTGGTCGGTGTCGCGGATGGGATGGGGGTGGCGGTGGGGGAAATGTTAGTCGGTGTGGCCGATGGAAGTGGTGTGGCGGTGGCGGAAATGCTGGTTGCCGTAGGCATGGGGGATGTATCCGCTAGATCGACAATTTCGATATCATCGATATACCAGCCTGATAAAGATTGTTGCTGAGCTCTGGATAGAGCCCCAGCTTTCATGGGGAGGAGTTCCCACGTTGCTAGGTCAACAGCTTGAGCGGTTCCTGATACGTTACTGAGCAGATTATCATCAAGGGTAAACTTGAAAACCGGTTCAAGGGGTGAAAGGATTGAGCTGGCTGCTCCTA
>WTJY01000358.1:1726-6061 GCA_011524645.1 Anaerolineales bacterium
GGTGCGTAGACTCTGATCGCGCCACGGGGGATCTGTAATATCGATATCTTCTCCGGTTAACATATTGCGTATATAAACTTTCTCTATCGTGGGGCTACTCCACAGTAGCCAGCGGCGATCTGGTGACATATAGGAGCTGTTGATGCCGGTTTCCGCCCCGATTTCTAAGGTGACAACCCCGCCTTCGACAATATCGACGCGATTGGCACGGCGAATGTCGCGCTGGGTGGCCCATGGGGTGGACGGATAGACGATATAAGCGATTAACAAGGTTAGGAATATAATCGCTACACCGACCATGCGACGACAGCCGCGAGTGAGTGGCGGGCGATTGGTCGATGCGTTCTTTTTTCGCTTAGACGCGATGAGGCCGATCGGGGTGAGCATGAGCGATAAAAGGGCCACTGTCCATGGCATACCCTCGGTTGATGAGGCGGTTGGTACAGGTGCTTGTGTGGTGACCGGTGCGCTATCGTTCTCTTTTTCTAGGCGATAGGCGAGTTCAATCAGTTGTCCCGCATATGGGGTTAGATCGATCGTGGTCTCATCCCAACTGGTTGTCGATTCTGTTTTTTCGTAAATGAGTTCCCAAGAATCCCCCCCATCAATCGAAATATAAATTTGGCCACGGCTGTTATCGGGCAACATAAATCGCTCTTGGAAGCGTAGGATAGGCTGAACGGCCGTTCTTAAATCGATCGCATCCAATAATTTGAGTGTACCTTCATGTTGATCGCTGACCCAAGCATATTCCCCCACGGCGGCCGATGTGGTTTGCTCCCAGCCATAGGGCGCGAGCCAGTTTTCTGTTTCCGCCTCAAATCCCTCATAAAAGGGGAGTGGGTGAATCATATATTCTTCCCAGTCGAGCCAGAGAAAATCATCAACGGCCCAAAACATATTGTCACTCGTTATGGGACCATCTAAGCGCAGCCGAATCTGCATCAGTTGACCTGTATAATCGGTTAGAAACACCTCTTGAAGCAGCCAATCTGCTGAAAAATCTGTGATTTCATGGACAACCAGCCATGATGCACCTTGGTCCAAAGAAATTTCTACGACCCCTCTGTTTCCATCAGGTTGCGCGCCTCGGGTCCAAAATGTGAGACGTGGGTTATCGACGTCGATTAAATTGATGGGACCCGCTAAAGTGAGCGTGCTGTTATCTTGCGTTGTGAGATAGCTACGAGATTCTGCGACGGCGTTTGTATCATCCGCTGTCCAATTCCCTGTTACATCCCAATGGGTTAAATCGTGGAGCGGGTCCGCAAACGGGAGCTGGTATTCTGACTGTCGTATGGGATCCATATAGAGGGCGATATCGTCGATTAACCATTGAACCCCTTTTTCAGTCCCGTCTGTGAGGGAAAACGCCAGCTGTACAGGAGGTGCTCCTGTACCGGCATAGGTGCTTAAATCGATCTCGACCGGATACCAGCCATCAACCGCGTAGGCACTGCTGGCTAACTCGGTATAGGTTTGCCCTTGGTCAGTCGAAATCAAGATAGTGGCCGTAAACGGGTCGAGTACGTCAAGAGGGGTTTGCGTGGCGGTAATGGACTGCCAAAAGTGTAGCTGAGCGGAAGCGCCCGTACTCAGGTCGAAGGTTGACGCGAGTGTTAAGGTGACGGGTTCTGTCGAAGCGAGGCCACGCCAAGCATGTTGGGTGCTATAAGCACTAGAATCTGTTAGCGTCCAGCCGTCATCGGCGTGCCAATTGGCTGTCCCTTGTTCTAGATCATCGAAAAACAGTTGGGTTTCGCCTAGTTCGTAAGCGATATGATACACATCTGTGCTTCCCGGAGACGCGATCCCTTGAACGGTTTCGATGATCTCGACATCACCGGCCGCATTCATGCGCCCCATCGTGACGGCATAGGGGCCGTCACCGGTCCCTGTCGCTTCGATGGTGTAATCACCGATCACGCCACTCGGTAAAAAGATCATCTCTTCTTCCGCCATGTTCCCCGTGTAATAAGAGCCGGGAAATGTCGTAATTTGATTGCTGGCGGCATCATAGCCGACCGTCTGGTTTTGCGGTGTGGTGACTGAAATATCGACTGGGGACCATACCAAGAAGAAGAGGACGACATCGCCATTGGCGAGGGTGAATGTGGGGGGGAGATTATTTGTGGTAAAGGGTAGGGATGTTCCTTTTCGTGCGACACCCGCAAAAGCCCATGCGACGGTTTGTTGCGCTTGTTGACTGTAGGCGGCTGCTTTATGACCTGCATGATTGTCTGTACTGTATCCTTTATCTTCATCCCCTACAATTTCAACTTCATGGTCAGCTGATAATTCAGGAATCAGTCCCATATTATTGTCATATAGTCGCGTACTATAAGTCGGGATAAGATTATCACCGTCTAAATTGGTTATAGGGTCAACAATTGGGCTATTCCAGACATGAGCGATCGGCTCTCCATTGGCCCAACGGGTATTCCATGCTTTGTCCCATACATCCAAAAAGGCGAACTCTGGGGGTGGTTGAACTATATAACCGGCAGGAGTTTCTTCATTGCTACCAAACACGACATAGATATTGTCTACATCTCGCATATTGGTCTTAAACGTTTGCAAGACACCATCACTATTGAGCCCCATCGGGCCTTCTAACAGTGGATTGATCTGGCTCCCATGGGGATAGGGTTCATAAGGGGTGCCGTCATCACTTAAATAAGGAGAGATTTCGCGGGCACCACCAAAGTTGCTATCGGCAACTGGCGGCAACATTTCTGGTAAAGAGCCGATTCCTCGAACTGGATCGTGTGACATGTCGTACAGTTTTGTTCGTGGGCAGTCGATCCCGTTCACAAGCAGGTTGATATTTTTCTTCGAGAGATATGGAATATCTTTATCCGCTGCTCGTTCAATCGCATGTATGACTTCTTTTCTTAAGCCGGATAGTAATGCTGTGGGCAAGCCACGCGAACATGATTCAAGTAAGTAGATCGGATCATATTGTTTCAAGATAAAGTAAGGCCAAACAACATTATCTGTTAAGGGTTGGAGTAAGCTTGGGCCGGAGTTGTCGCTTACCTCTGTTGAAAGGTATTCATACCAGCTCAATCCCTCCCATGTGTTGTATGTCGCGGGGAAGCCACGGTGAGGTGTGGCGATAAATACCAGTTTGTTGACATCATCTGTGTACCCTAATCCATCATCGGCCAGTCCCGAAATGTACGTACGGGCAACCAAGCCTCCCATACTATGGACCGCCACATTGGCCCGAACCTTGCCAGATTCTGACCGAATGTAGGGTGTAGTATGACGAGAATCTTGCACCTGATTTTGCAACACCTGATGCAAGAATGAGGCTGATGCACGATTGCTTTGACGCCAATCATAAGTGACCGGATAGAGTGATTGATCGAGTTCATACCCCATTTTCATCAGATTTTCGATGAGTGGCACATAGGAATCTAAAAATGGGTCGAACCGGACTTGATAATCAAAGAGGTTTGAATCGCGGTGGAATCCGTTTTGGGGCCATACGGTGGTGACACTGTTGTGGGGGGGCATCGATCCGAGAATGCCGTGTAGGAAAACGGCCGGATCGATTTGTGCCAGCGGAATATCGACCCGTGTTTCAGGTGTTGATTGATTTTGCCATGTGGCTGCGAAAATTAATTCTGTCGCCTCTGACGGTTGGACCCAAATCTGCCAAGTGACTTGCTCGGTCTGCTCGGCCGCGACATTGAACGCCCCACTGTTTTCTTTTTCACACTCAAACGTGTAGTCATCATAGGAAAAATGGTGGCTAAAAATGCCGAGTGTAATTAGGGTGTGCCAATCGGCCGTTTCACATTCAACATGATCTAGACCTACGCCAAACATCGTATTGTCCCAATAATATCGACCACTTTCATTTGAGGAATAAACTTGAAGATCAAGTGAATCAGAAGCACAGTCGGTTGTTGTGGTGCAATTGAGATAAGCGGTTACGTTTAAGGGGTTGGCTACGGTCGTGCCATCAGTGGTATTGTTCATCGGCCACCCCTCATCATTTAACTGCAAGGCATTGACCTCATTCCCATTGGCATCTGTAACACAAAGTACGATCGATTGAGAGGTGTCATTTGCACAGGCACCAGTGGGGAATGGTGTGGCTGTGGGGGTGACATTGGGTGTGGCTGTGGGTTCTACTGTGCCAGTACTTGTTCCGTTTGGTGTTGGGGTTTCCGTTGTCGCTGTGGGGGTAGGTGTTCCTGTATCGGTCGTGGGGACTGGGGTTGCTGTTTCATTGCTGGGGGTGTTTGTTGGTCCCGGCGCGTAATAAGTGGGTTCGGCCGTAGGAAAATAATGTGTCCCCGCAGGTGATGGTGTTGGTGATGG
>WTJY01000358.1:6161-7769 GCA_011524645.1 Anaerolineales bacterium
GCAGTTGCGCTCTGCGCTGTGGCGGAAGGGTTGGCTGTTTGGGTGCTCACAGCCGCTGTCGCAGAGGCTTGGGCCGTTGCGGTCATTTCCGCTATTTCTGTCCCATTTGGGGTCGATGTAGCAGGCAATGTCGGGGCCGGTGTTGCTTGTAAGGGATTAACGAGAACGACATGGTCCAGAAAGATCGGTTTATAAGTGCAGAAATTTCCAAAATAATTGGAGATACAAATTGAGGGTAGACTTCGTAACCTTAATTCGTAATTCCCTGCGGGAACTTCAGTTAGATCATATTGGAGCGTCGCCCAATGAGCTTCTCCACAACCGCTCGTGCCTGTGTAGGTATTTCCCTCACTGTTAGACAAGGTGTATTCTAATTTGGCGGTTCGGGGGGCCCCATGTTGCTCAACCCATGTTGTCCAACAATCCATTCTTAATTGATAATTGCCAACAGCCGGGATTTCAATGTTTTGGGTAATGGTACGATTGAATGTTGGAAAATAGGCATACCCAAAACGGCCGTCTTTTTCTGCCATATGAATCGTGACACCATTTGTGGTCCAATCATCACTTAAATGCAGCCGACCTTGCTTAACCAAACCGGTGTAAATATATTCTCCCGCTCCATCCCTGTGAAATGAAACATTGTCGATATCTCCAGCAAATGTCGCCTGGATATCTGATATGCCCGCTTTTACGGCAATGAGTTGAATGGCTATGGTGTAGCTACGATTGGCTTCGAGTTCATAGCGACCGCCATTTAATTGACTCCAGTCTTGTCCACAACTGCCGGGGTTTTGTGTTGAAAAAGCGACACCATCTTCATAAATAACCTTGATGTGTGTTGCTGGCATCACACCACCAATGACGTTGTCCAGTTTAACTCGACAATCGAACTCAACCTCATAGATCCCTGATTCAGCCACTGTCACGCGCTGATAAATGGTGGGTTGAGGGGCTGTTGACGCCGTATCCCAATCGTCTAAAGTGATGTAATCACCCTTGTGGCTGGCGTTTTCTAAAATCCATGGGTCTGCAGAATCCTCAAAACCGCCATTGATTATCAACTCTTGAGATGTTGAACGGACTTCAAATGCTTGTAGATTTCCGTATATAAACATTCCTGTAAATATCGGAATGATGAATAACAAAAACAGGGAGCGTAAGCGAACTAAATTTTCAGACATGAATCGGATCCTCTTGTTGTGTGTGAATAAACCACGTTTTGAGTATATATGTATTGGTCTAGGATGTACTATTGAGAAAAATTGACTTTAAAGACTCAATTGTGCTGTTTAGGCAAAACCTCTTAAGATTTAAGGTGATGAAGTGCTTAAATTTGACTCAAATTGATCCCATCTACAAATTATTACCACCTCTTCTTGATTTGTAAACAGCTATTGTCCTGTATCTTGCCGGGGGTTGATCAATTATTGCATTTTGTGATAAGCATCGATAATTCTTGATAAGTTTTTGCAATTTAGAAAACAGGCTATTTTTGTCGGCACGGCCGACAAAAATAGCGTAAAAAGAAAAAGCCCCCTTCCCTTGAGGGAAGGGGGTGGGGGATGGGTGTAGGCTCGCAAATCCTTAACTTAATGGCATTGGGGG
>WTJY01000119.1 GCA_011524645.1 Anaerolineales bacterium
CCAACAGGACAAATATCTGTGGTATTGCCACTCCAGTAACTGTCAAATCCCGGATCTGAGTTAGTAACAATTTCCAAACGACGACCGCGATTGTGGAAACCGATGACCGGTTCATCAACCACTTCGTCTTGGAAACGAACACAACGCGCACACTGGATACAACGTTCACGATCAAGATAAATCAATTCACCAAGCGGCACATGTTTTTCCAAGTGCATCTTGTCAGAATAGTCAAAATCGCTGGTCCCCCCACCGTGTTCGATCGTCAAGTTTTGTAGCGGACATTCGCCCCCTTTATCACAAACTGGACAGTCCAACGGGTGGCTGGTCAACAAAAATTCGATGACCACTTCACGTGCCTGATCAACTTGTTCTGTGTTGGTCCGTACAACCATCCCTTCGCCAACGCGAACGGTACAGCCGGTTACCATACCACGTCCCCAGTTAATTTTAGGCGAACCATCTTCTTCAAGCATCAGTTCACCGGTTCCGCGATCACGCATCGGGTTTCCGACCTCGACTAAGCACATACGGCACATACCGACCGGCTCAAGTTTAGGATGATGGCAAAAAACGGGGATATCGACATCGGCCAGTTTAGCCGCATCGACTACCGTAAGCCCTTTTTCGACAGCTATCTGTTTTCCATCTACGGTGATATTGACTAAATCACTCATCGTTTCTCTCTAGATTAAAGTGTCACCCAAATTATTAATTTAGGATAGAACTAGAATATTTTCTCAATTAATCAGCGGCGACTGCCATCGCTGATGGTACTTTCGCTTGGTATTCGTGCATAAAGTGTTTCAAGGTTGAAATCGCAGGACTAACCGCAAACTCACCCAACGCGCACAAACATTTTCCTTGCATTTGATGGGCCACGCGATCCAATTTCTTAATATCTTCTTCGGTCCCACGGCCGTCCACCAATCGTTGCAATAATTTCTCCAACCAGAAGGTCCCTTCACGGCATGGAGTACATTTGCCACATGACTCATGTTTGAAGAAATGGGTCATTTTCAATGCGGCCCAGACCATATCGGTCTCATCATCCATCACAATAACAGACGCTGATCCCATCATTGAGCCATGATCGTTCAACCCTTCAAATGAAACAACAGAGTCTAAAGCCGCTTCAGTCACTACCGGACCGGAACCACCCGAAGGCAATAACGCCTTAAACCCTTTTCCATCAAGCATCCCTTGGCAGTAATCTTCACCATAGATCAGCTCGCGATAAGTGACTTTACCCATTTCAACTTCGTAGTTGCCAGGGCGTTGTACATGGCCACTCATACAAACAATTTTGACACCGTTGCTTTGATCAGTACCCAAGTTGACATACCAGTCAGCACCATTCACCATAACGGGCGGTACATTGGCCAATGTCTCAACATTGTTAACAGTGGTTGGTTTGCCATAAACGCCAGCCTGTGCCGGAAATGGTGGTTTCGACCAAGGTTGCCCAAGGTTGCCTTGCAATGAGGACAACAATGCGGTCTCTTCACCACAGATATAAGCACCTGCACCAAAATGATTATGGAAA
The DNA here is from genome assembly GCA_011524645.1 of Anaerolineales bacterium. Lineage (GTDB taxonomy): Bacteria > Chloroflexota > Anaerolineae > Promineifilales > Promineifilaceae > WTJY01. The sequence goes on from WTJY01000119.1 coordinate 1,547, forward strand.
TCACAGCTGAAATCTGACCCGAAGATATTTTCGCCTAAGATTCCTTTAGCGTAGCAATCTTTAATCGCTTTTTCGCACGAATAAGCCGCATCCATATATTCGCCGCGCCAGTAGTTATAGACCGTTTTGGCCCCCATTGCGTAAGCAGCGATTAAAGCACCTTCGATAACTTGGTGCGGGTTATATTCCAAAATTTCGCGATCTTTAAAGGTGCCGGTTTCTGATTCGTCGGTGTTGATCACCAAATATTTTTCGACGTCACCTTTCGGCATAAAGCTCCATTTCAAACCGGCGGGAAAACCTGCCCCACCACGGCCGCGAATGACAGCTTTTTTAATCTCCTCAATGACTTCGGCTTGGGTCATGCTTAACGCTTTTTTCAACCCTTCATAGCCACCATTTTCGAGGTATACATCTAATTCTTTAATGTTTTCGACGTCTCGATGACGGAAAATGACATTTGCCATCTTGCTATCTCCGCATTTTCAGTGATTAGTGGTGAGTTTGAACCAAGATTTTTTGTACGACACTCGGTTTGTCTTCGCCGCTTTTAGCGGCCGCACGCAAATCACTAATCAGTTGATCAATTTTTTCTTCAGTAAGATGATTTACAAATTCAAGATTGACTTGCATCATCGGGGCACAATCGCAGGCACCCAAACACATGACATTTTTGACAGTGAACAAGCCATCATCTGTCACTTCATCTTTTTGAACGCCTAGTTTGTTACAGATCATCTTGATAATGTTGTCTGCACCGCGCAACGCGCATGGTAAGTCATTACATACTTCAAACACATATTTGCCAACTTCTTCTTCGTAGTACAAGCTATAAAAACCTGCAATAGACAAAACATGTGTTGGATCGCAGCCGATAATTTCAGCAACTTCATTAATCGCTTCATCGCTCGCATACCCATACTCTTCTTGAGCGATATGCAAAAGCGGCAAAACAGCCGAACGACGTTGATCTGCGGGATAGCGCGAGAATAAACTTTCGATTTCTTTGGCGTACTTTTCTTTAATCATGTTTGATGAACCATCTAAAGCGAAGCAGCTAACCAGAAAGGAGCCGCTTCGATATTATTCATTGAGTTTAGCGATCAATTTCACCGAGAACGATATCTACCGAACCGATAATCGCCACCAAGTCAGCCACATATAAATTTTTGGACATGACCGGAATAGAAGCTAAGTTGACAAATGAAGGAGTGCGGAAGTGAACCCGAGCCGGTTTCGAACCACCATCACCACGTAAATAGCACATAAATTCACCACGAGGTGATTCGATGCTTTGTTTAACAAAACCTTTTGGTGCTTTAAATCCTTCCGTCCAGATTTTGAAATGGTGAATCACAGCTTCCATGCTGGTTCCCAATTCAGACCGTGGTGGAGGAACAACCTTACGATCGGCCGAATTGACCGGACCATCAGGCAATTTATCAAGTGCTTGGCGAATAATGCGCAAACTCTCTTTCATCTCATCCATACGGCAGGCATAACGAGCATAAACGTCACCTTCAGTCCGAACCGGAACATCAAATTCCACATTCTCGTAGCCGATATAAGGTGTCGCTTTACGCAAATCCCAATCGGAGCCTGAACCGCGCAAGCTAGCACCGGTTAATCCCCAAGAAATCGCGTCTTCTTTTGAAATCACGCCAACATCTTTAGTACGAGCTAGCCACAATGGGTTATTTTTCAGCAACCCTTCGTAGTCGGCGATTTTCGCAGGCATAAACCGGAGAAATTCTTCAACGGCCGGAATAAATTCTTCAGGCACGTCACGCCATAAACCGCCAGGGCGGAAATAGCTCACCATCATCCGTTGTCCCGCACACATTTCAAATACATCAAGGATGTATTCCCGTTCACGGAAACAATAAAGGAAGACCGACATCGCCGCCATGTCAAGCGCTGATGTACCGAGCCAAACCAAGTGACTACCGATACGCGCCATTTCCGCCAAAATCATGCGGATAGCCTGTGCGCGGGGCGGGGCTTCGATGCCGAGCAATTTTTCGACCGCCAACACATAGCCCAAGTTGTTTGACATCGGAGACAAATAGTCCATCCGGTCAGTCATAACAAGCGCTTTGGTGAAGGTTTTGGCCTCCATATTTTTCTCGATACCCGTATGCAAAAAGCCAATATCGGGCGCGAGATTAATAATTTTTTCGCCTTCAAGTTCGACCAGCAAACGAAGAACCCCATGGGTACTAGGATGCTGTGGGCCCATACTCAGCAACATATTTTCTTCGTTGCTGATTTCCATGCCCGTGCCGAGCTTATTGCGCAATTCTTCTACTGTGAGTTCTCTGACGGTATCCCCGCCTTGTGCCATTAATGTCATCGCGTTATCTCAAGTGTCGATTTACGAGTGACGACCGGTCATTAATCTAGATCAGATCAATCGCGTCGCCGTAGCTTCTACAACTAGTTATTGTCAGCCAAGCGTTTACGGCCGGCGTAAGGTTTCTTTTCTTGAATCGCTTCCCAGTTGAAAGAGAATTGAACCTCTTCATAACCGAGCGGATAATCTTTACGGAGCGGATGTCCAACCCAATCTTCAGGAAGAAACAAGCGGCGTAATCCGGTATTGCCTTGGAAGGTAATGCCCATTAAGTCATACACTTCTACTTCAAGCCACCCGCCAACATTCCAAATATCGCCAACAGTTTGCGGCCCTTCATCTGGATCATCCACAAATGTACGCAAACGGAATTCACCGTTATTGTCCATTGAGCGAATCTGATAATTCACGGCGAAACGTGGATAGTCAGGCAACATATCATCTGCACAAATATCCACGATAAAGTTGCAATCAAGTTCTTCATCTTCACACACCATTTTACAGATAGCGTGAACAGATTCCATGTCTACTACAATGGTACATTCGCCACGAAATTCTTGAACCTCTTCGACCGCATCGGGAAAGGCTTTTTGGATTTTTTTGACAACGAGTTGATGAAAGTCAGTCATTTTGAGTTACGAAATCTAAGTTACGAGCGACAAGCAACGGTTGACGAATAAAAATGCTACGCACTCGTCATTCGTCGTTCGTTATTCGTCACTAAAAGTTAAGCCCAATCTTTGAAAGATTCTTGGCGAATACTGTCATGCAGGGTCATGATGCCGTCAATTAACGCTTCCGGCCGTGGTGGGCAGCCTGCAACGTAAACATCCACAGGGACAATTTCATCGACACCTTGCACAATCGCATAGTTGTTGAAAACACCGCCACAAGAGGCGCAGTCACCCATCGCAATAACCCATTTCGGTTCAGCCATTTGATCATACAAACGGCGCACAACAGGAGCCATCTTACGCGAAACCCGACCCGCGACAATCATTAAATCTGATTGACGTGGCGACGGCCGATTAAGCTCCATCCCGAAACGGGATGCGTCATAATGAGACGCTTGAGAAGCCATCATTTCAATCGCACAGCAAGCGAGACCAAACAGCATTGGCCACATCGCATTGGTGCGGCCCCAGTTTACCAAGTCTTCCAAACGGTGAGTGACGATCCCGAGATCACCAGCTTTTTGTTCTAATCCCATTCCAGCAGTCCTTTTTGCCAAGCCCAGAGGTCGCCAATGATAAACACGGCGATGAAAATCATTACTGCACTTAGCCCAAATAATCCAAGATCGCGGAGCGCTACCGCCCATGGCATGATCAAAATAATGTCAATGTCAAATAGGATGAAGAGAACCGCAACCCGGTAAAATTTTACAGGGTAACGACGTTGACCCTCTCCAATCGCAGTCATCCCTGATTCATAGGGTTGAGTTTTACGAAAATGAGGCCGTTGAGGCCCGAGGATCACAGATAAAGTTGGCAGGAGTAGTGCCAAAAACATTGCTATACCGAATAGCACCGCAACTGGCACGTACGGTAACAAGTAATCGTTCATTTATTACTTCGCCTTGTAAGGAAATTTAGAGATGCTAATATCGCACTTGTACATTTTATCACAATCTCCATTTTAGAAAAGGGAGTTTGTGAATTTTTTCTCAATAAAATTGAATTTTATATGTAATCCATGCAATATCCCATCAATTTGAGACAAAATAAGCAAATGGTTGATGACCTAATAGCCACATCCAATCAAAATCAGCAATCAATACCTTCGTCATTTTTAGACCTCTGTGACAAACAATTTGCCTTTAAGGTAAATTTGTTCCTTGAATTAAAAATATCTCGGGCTGATCGCTCAATTATTTTTAATTCGCGTCGAATCAAAAGCTCCCCTTTCCCAACGGGAGAGGGGTAATCTACCTCCCCCAGCCCCTCGTAGGAGGAGCGCAAATCCAAACAGTTGATTAATTTGGCGAAGGTATTGGCAATATTCCCCTATAATTTATGGCAACACACTATTATAGAATAGTGTCGCTGTAACTATCAACCGCTGACCTTCTGGAAATAATCACCATGTCATCCTTATTTGACCTTATTATTTTTGACGCAGACGATACCCTTTGGCATAACCTAAATCAATTTTGGCTTACTCAGGATCGTTTTGTAGAACTCTTATCCCCCTACCACGATAAAAAATCGATTAACGATCGTTTATACGAAACCGAAATGCGCAACATGGCTCACTTCGGCTATGGGGTCAAGGCATTTGGGTTATCTATGATTGAAACAGCGATCGAATTGAGTGAAGGCCGTATACAGGGTCACGAAATCAAACGGATTATCGATTACTGCAAAGAAATGTTAGATGATCCGATTGATTTATTGCCCAATGTCGCTGACACGATCCATGATTTACACCATAAATACCCACTTATGATCATCACAAAAGGGGACTTACTAGATCAGGAAAATAAAATCGCACGATCTGGCTTAGCAGATTTCTTTACAAAAGTCGAAATTGTCAGCAACAAAACGGCCGAGACATATGCACAAGTTTTCGCCCACCATAATCTGAACCCAGAACGGCTCTTAATGGTCGGCAACTCTGTCAAATCTGATGTTCTGCCGATTATCGAAGTAGGCGGCCGCGCGGTCCATATTCCATACCACACAACTTGGGAACATGAGATGGTTGATATGAGCCATATCGATGAGAAGCCCTATTACGAGTTAGACGACATCGCCCAGTTACCTGATTTTCTAGAAAAGCTAGAGCAAATGACTGATGACTAAAAACACGGACAACTTCTTCAAAAAACTTTCAAGCTTTAGTAATTTTGCCGAATTTACGCAGCGCAGTCGTTTCACCCCACTCCCGGCCGATTGGTATATCATCATCACCGACATTCAAGGATCGACAAAAGCGATCAATGCCGGTTTATATCGTGAAGTGAATGCGGCGAGCACCGCTTCGATTGTCGCGCTACTGAATGCGATCGGATCGCTCGATGTGCCCTATGTCTTTGGAGGTGATGGGGCAACAATGTGTATCCCTCCCTCACAAAAAGATGTAGTTGAACCCGCTCTCGTCGCCGCCCAGCAAATGGCCGCATCCGCCTTCAACCTTAATCTGCGCATCGGGATCGTTCCAATGGAATCGGTATTAGCGGCCGGCCACACCATTCTTGTGGGCAAGTATCAAACCTCAAGCGAATTTCACCAAGCGATGTTCCAAGGGGATGGGCTACGTTATGCGGAAACTGCGGTCAAAGACCCACGGCCGGATAATCCGTATCTCGTTCCAGATACGATTGAGCCAAACGGCAGTTTTGAAGGGTTTGAATGCCGTTGGAATGAAGTCCCCAGCGCAAAAGAAGAAACAATCTCTCTCATTATCCAAGTTCTAAAAGAAGATTTCGATAAAGCTGAGCGGATTTATGCAGAAGTCGCTGAGAAAATCGTTGAAATCTATGGTCAAGAGGAGCAACATCACCCGCTCACAACACAATCAATGCGAACCACACAATCTCCACGGAAGCTCCTACAAGAAGTCAGAATCCGCACTCAGTGGGAATCACTCTGGACCAAGATCAAATATCTGCTTTGGCTCTTGTTAGCGACCAGCATAGGTGAATATTGGATGCGTAATGGAATGGTGTCGGAAACCAATGATTGGGGCACATATAAAGAGCGCGTCATTCTAAATACAGACTATCGCAAATTTGATGAAACACTGCGCATGATTTTGGCAGGCACAGCCGAGGAGCGGCAAAAATTATCAGATTATTTAATGACTCGATATGTATCAGCTCAAAAACTCGTGGTAACACAAATATGAAATTGAGTATATCATA
>WTJY01000173.1 GCA_011524645.1 Anaerolineales bacterium
GCGGCGATGGTTGCCTTGCCGCAAGAAATGCGCCAGCGGTATGCGGCCAAAATGGGAGAGATTCTACCGGCCGGATGTCAAACGTTTTTGGTCACTTTTGAATACGACCAATCAGAAATGTCGGGGCCTCCTTTTTCCGTGGTCCAAAAAGAGGTGCGTCAGGTTTATGGCACAAACTTTTCGATTGAGGTTTTAGATAGCCGTGATGTGTTGGCGAAGTCTGGGAGCAATTTTCAGCGAGCGTTGTCTGCGTTTGAAATGGTGATGTATCGGCTGGTGCGTGTCGGTTCTGAGTGAGTGTGAAGCTCAACTTGTTGGGGGAAATCTGCCTTCATCCGTTGAGCTTCAGGTATCGTTGCGCTTCGTGTGTTCGATTGATTACGAGGTGGCGATTTTGCCGTACTCGTCTGGAACCCCTTGGGTCCCCATTTGATCCATGATGTCGTACATGTCATGGACATCGATCCCTTTGAAGCGGGCCGTTTGATTTGATGGGGGGAGCGCTTCGTCGTAGAAGAATTGTGGCAGATCGTCATCTTCGGCGGTGAATCCGGCCGCTAAATTAAACTCTCGCTCTAGTATCAGGGTTTCACGGCCGATTTCATGGAAGAATGTCGGGGGGATTTCTGTGCCGATGGCGCTATTAATGGCGTCGGCCATAAAGGCGATCTGTGGGTTGGTGACTGAACGGCCGAAGATACAGATCCCGATTGAATCGACAGCGGCCGAGGCGATTTGGCTTTCCAAGCTGCGCTCGATGAGTTCTGCTATATCTTTGTCTCGTGACGCATATTTGGGGACATTTCCGGCCGTGTGGTCCGCCCCTTGGGCTGAAACCATCATGGAGATACCGGTAATTTCGATCACCCGAGGATCGTACGCACTGATCGCTTGTTTTTTGACGGTGGGAATCCGATGGTTGTTGTAATGTTTGCCGACACGATGCGTCCCTTTCGCCCAAAGTTTGCCTTGATCTGTGCCTGCGAGCATTTCATCAAACACATTTTGCATAAATTCGATATCGCCGAATTTCGCCAAGCCGGAATCCATTAAAACGGCGATCATGGCACCGGTTTCGATGGTGTCTACCCCTAGCTCATTGCAGTTGTGGTTCATGACCGCTAGGTTGTCGGGGTGGGTGAGACCGCAATTGGTGCCGAGCAAGGCCAGTGTTTCATATTCAACTGGAGAGGTGATTTCTTTGCCGTCGGAACCGGCATAGACATTGCTGCATTGGATCAAGCAGCCGGGCATACAGGCGTGGGTGTGGTTGCCACCACGAGCGTTGTTTAGGTCACGAATGTAGCTACCCCCCATCAGGAAGTTGCCTTCATCATCTAGGGATTGAGCACCAAGGGTGAAATTGTTGACCGGTAGACCGCCGATATGATTGGTGTAGTCTCCCATCGCCATGGTGCCAACCGGATTATAGACCGATTGAATCGCTTCGCTTTCACGTACCCAGCCCGCGTATTGTTTGACTGCGCCAAGGGTTTTCTTGCGATCATGTAATTCTGGCATTTTGTGGACATCGATGACAATCGCTTTGACTTTTTTGCTCCCCATGACCGCACCTACGCCACCACGTGCTGCAAGGCGAGACGGCCGGTTGTCGTTGTCGCTAAATGAAATTCCGGCAAGGAGTCCCATATATTCGCCAACTGGACCGCATAAGGCCAAGCTGACTTTTTTCCCATATTTTGCATGAAGCATTTCGGCCGCTACGAAGTTTTTCTTGCCCATGTAGGGGGATGCATCATCGAAGGTTATGCTTCCATCTTTATGTATATGGATGACAACCCAGTCATCAGATTGGCCACGCAAAGTAAAGCCGCAAATGTTGAGGCGCCCCATCGCATAGGCGAATGTGCCACCACCATTGGCTTCTTTTATGCCGTCTGTTAAGGGGCTTTTGCAGCCGACAGAAATGCGGTTGGCGTTGGAAAAGGTTGTTCCGGCGAAAGGCCCGGCCGAAAAAATAAGAGGGTTGTTGGGCCCCAGAGGATCGGCCGTGGCCACCCCTTCTTCGACAAGCATTTTGGCAATTAAATAGCGACCCGCTTTGACAAGTTGCTCACCTTCCCAATCATTCCGTTGGATATCTTGTGAGGGTAAGTCGATTTCTAAATATTGACGACGCATTCGATCCTCCAATCTTGTTATTTGCATATTTTTTCTAGTCTTGTCGGATTTGGTGGGAGTTGATCAATTAACGATTGTCATTCCCACGA
>WTJY01000519.1 GCA_011524645.1 Anaerolineales bacterium
GGGAATGACAATCGTTAATTGATCAACTCCCACCAAATCCGACAGGACTAGAAAACAGGAAGAAAAGAAAACTGATTCAGACATAAATCAGTCTGATTACAGAATTTTTTTCCTGATCATTTACTAGATCATGCCTTAGTAGAAATCAGAGACAAAAAAATCATCTTAGCCAAGGCTCCTCCCTATCCCTATCCTCCATCCCTATCCTGATCCCTCCCCAATCAACGTAGCCCATCCCATCCTAAGAACATGACGTAATAACAAACACATGCAAGATTACATCCCACCCGAATGGACCCCCTCACAACTTTACGGACTCGCACCAGATCGTTTTTTACTCAAAAACGGCCGTGACCTCATCCACGCCCCTCAATGGGCACAGCTCCATCGAGAAAACGACCTCATCTGGGGCCATTACCAACGCACAAAAAGCAATCTTCCCCCCTTTCGCACCGCGATTCGTCTCTCCGATCTAAAAACCTACTGCACCTGTGGCAGTCTCAAAACCCCCTGCAAATTTACACTCGCTCTTCTTTTGCGCCACAAACAAGAGCCTCAAGCGTTCACCACGACCGCACACAAGCCGGGCTGGGTCACCGCATGGCAAAAAGAGCTCGAAAATCAACCTCCAAATAGCTATAAACCGTTTGCCCCAGAGACGAAAACCCAAGTCGCCAGCGGCATGTCAGAACTCGCCCTCTGGTTACGCGACTTAATCCACAACGGATTGGGTGAATTGCCTCATAAAGCGAAATCGGTCTTCGACCCGATGGTCCATCGTCTCCATGATGCCCACACGGCCGAAATCGCTTTCTCCTTAAAAAATTTACAGCAAGCATGGCTTCCCCCCAAGAAAAAGCCGAAAAACGGCTGGGAAGAACAAACCTTGCGCCAGTTCGGCAAACTTTATCTGCTAACCCAAGCCTGGCACCGTTATGACCAACTTTCGGCCGCAGAACAGGGAGATTTACGCATCGCCGTGGGGCAAATTTGCGGCCGCCCCACCCAGCCAGAACAAATTACCGACCATTGGCATGTTCTCGGCAAACGGGTTGAAGTCAAAGGGAATCAAACCCTGCGGCGCGTCTGGCTACATGGGCAAAACAGTGGCCGAACCGCTCTCATCACCATATCAGAACGGAAACAGCGTCAAATTCAACACTGGCCCACAGACTCACTCATTCAAGGGACCGCCCATTTTTACCAAACCACGGCCGGTCACCATGCCGAATTTGACGCGCAACAGATCACGCTCGACCAACCACAACCAAGCCACACAAAACTCAATACGTTTAATCAAATACCGGCCGCGCAACACCGTTTCCGCCAACAACAAATACACAATCCATGGCTCAAACAGTGGCCGATTCAATTCTACAACATCTATATTCGCCACCATCATGCACAATGGTGGCTCGTCGATCAAACCGGCAGTGCCATCAAACTAAAAGCGGGCACACGGCACGACTGGCTACTCTTATCCCATAACGGCGGCCGCCCTATCACCCTATTCGGGGAACTGCTAAGCGATCAATATGAGCCACTCAGCCTCAAAGATCCGCTCACCGGCCGTTGGCTCGATCTCAGCGCATGGGGGTTTGCATGAGTTCTATCGAAAAAACGATCAGTACCGCTTTGGTCGGCACCGGCCATCATCATCTAGAACAGACACAAACCAACACCCCACTCGACCCGATTCTAAATCAGGTCACCGCCGAAACCGATGACCAAGCCCATCAATTGTTAACCCATGTCGGCTCACTCACGCTTTACGAAGAGATCGGCCAGCAGACAGACATCAAACTCCCTCCGCCCCACACCGGTCTGGCCCCCGAAAATCATCAGCAATCTCTGCCAGCAGAAGCGGCCGCCCTATTAACCGAGCTTTGTCTTCAAAATGAGCAGTTCGTACTCAGCCAGCTCTTAGCAGGTGTAGGTCAGCGCGGTTGGCATGTTCCGCTCGATCTTTGGCCCAACCTATTCAAAATGGGTCAAAAGCATATGGGCTTCCGCATACCGATTATCAATGCTTGTGACGATCTCTCCCGCTGGCTCGCACGGCAAAACGAAGATTGGCATTATGCACTTTGGCCGGAAAAATCGTGGGCGGAAATTCAAGACATCTTCCATAATAGCCAACCACCGACTCGGCTCGCGCTACTCCGCTGGTATCGCCAGCATGATCCAGCAAAAGGGCGGCAGCTACTACAAACATGCTGGCGATACC
>WTJY01000299.1 GCA_011524645.1 Anaerolineales bacterium
TCCCCTCTCCCGTTGGGAGAGGGGGTGGGGGAGAGGGAGAAAAGCACCTCCCCCAGCCCCTCCTGATAGGAGGGGAGCAAATCCAATCAGTTGATTACTTTGGCGAAGGTATTGGTTGATCGCTTAATTATTTTTAATTCGCATCGAATCAAAAGCTCCCCTCTCCCGTTGGGAGAGGGGGTGGGGGAGAGGGAGAAAAGCACCTCCCCCAACCCCTCCTGATAGGAGGGGAGCAAATCCAATCAGTTGATTACTTTGGCGAAGATATTGGTTGATCGCTTAATTATTTTTAATTCGCATCGAATCAAAAACTCCCCTCTCTCGTTGGGAGAGGGGGTGGGGGAGAGGGGTAATCCACCTCCCCCACCCCCTCCTCATAGGAGGGGAGAAAGACAACGATATTGTTATGTCAATCTCCTTGGCTTCCATTAAGAGCCTTAATTTTTTAGGGCACAACCGTCAGCGGCACCGTATGCGGTTCTCCCACATAATTCCCATCCCACTGAATCACAATCAACCGTAAATAATAATCCCCCGGCGGAAGCCCTGCCGCATAAAGCGTTTCCAGCGTCCCATTCACCACAGGGGTCGTATGGGTATCACCGAGCGTGACCCATTGGACGTTGTTGGGGTCATTATTCTGAATAATCCCTAACTCAACTTTATAAAACTGCACCTCTTCCGGTTTGAAATCGGCCGTTCCCACAATCGGTAAAATACCGCTCACTTCATCATTCGCACGCGGGCTATTAATGCGCCACACGGCCGGTGCATCGGGATCACGCGCCAGAGCCAACAACTCTTCAGTACAAGTCGCAATCGGCAACAACGCGATTTCATTGTCTCGCGCCCACTCATAAGCCGCTTGCAAGCTTTCCGGATTGCGTGGCGGTTGCAAAAAGAGTTGCACGGCCGCGTCCGGCGGCAGCTCGGCCAATACAACGCCATCCTCAAAGTGGCACATCGTCATTTCAGGAAAACCATCGTCATTGGCCACCAGTTGCTCCAGCGGCACAGGGGGCAGGTTCACCGCATGAACCCGTACAACAGAGGGCTCAAGTTCTTCCATATAGACCGCATCAGATGATGGCACAGGGGTCGGATTCGCTTCAGCCGAGCCGTTCAAAGAGGGGATCACCCATTCATCGCCAGAACGAACACAATCGGCCGCTCCCGGCACAATCGAGGGGATACTACATAAGCTTTGACGATCTAATCCGGCCGGAACCGCAAATTCCGCCGGCAACGTGCCGGTCCCATCCCCCAACACTTGCTGTAAAGAGGCATCGTTATAAACCGACAACATAAAGTCTTGCCACAGTGGCGCCGCCCCTGACAACCCGCTCACATTAATCATCGGGGTATTGTCTGTGTTACCGGTCCACACGCCGACAACCAAGCTAGGGGTATATCCCATCGTCCAATTGTCACGAAAATCATTGGTCGTACCGGTTTTGGCAGCGGCCGTAAACGGCAGATCAAGCGGATTGTCCACCCCCATCGCCGGAATCCGTGCCGCATCATCGGCCAAAATGTCACTAATCACATAGGCAACACGCGGATCGATCACCTGTTTTTGCGGTGCTTCACGATCAAGCTCATACAAAACGGTGCCATCGCTTTGGGTCACGCGCAAAAATGGGGTCGGCGCAACCTCTCGTCCCTCGTTGGCGAAAATCGCGTATGCACCGGTCAACTCAAGCGGTGTCAATTCGGCACCACCGAGCGTAATCGACAGGCCGAAACGAGATGGATCGTTACCAAAGCTGGTAATCCCCATTTGCTGGGCAAATTCAAGCATGCGCGGCACCCCGATGTCTTGCAAAACCAGCACGGCCGGAATGTTATAGCTGTTGGCTAACGCTTCACGCAGGCGCATCGGGCCGCGAAAACGGCCGTCATAATTAACCGGCGAATAGATCGCCCCGCTCGTTTCTACATAGTCGGTCGGCACATCCCACACCACATCGCCCGCTTGCCACGCGACATTGCCCGAGCTGTCCGGCGACAGACCGGCCGCGAAGGTCAACGGCTTAATCGAACTCCCCGGCTGTTGTTGCGAGAGTGTCACATTCACTTTGCCATCAATCGCGTCATTCTGGTAATCGACACTCCCTACCATCGCTAAAATCTCACCGGTGCCCGGTTTCAACGCAACCAGCGCCGCATTGTTCATATTGTTCGCTTGCAACGAAGCCACATGTTGTTGCGCCAACTCCTCCGCCAACCGCTGGTACCGCAAATCAAGGGTGGTGACCACTTCAAGCCCCCCATTGGCCACCACTTCCGCCCCGTATTCAGCTTCAAGTTGCTGTCGCACATACGTGGCGAAATGGGGAGCGGTCAAACTGACCGTCTGTTCCGCAAACTGAAGCGGTGTCTGATAAATCCGTTCCACTTCATCCATTTGAATATACCCTTCATCCGCCATCAAATTCAGGGTGATCCACTGTTTCTCTTTGGCCGCTTCAAAGTTGAGTAGCGGGTCTAAATCGACCGGTGCTTGAGGTAAACCGGCCAACAGTGTCGCTTCAGCGATCGTCATTTCGTTCGCCGTTTTTCCATAATAGGTCTGCGCGGCCGCTTCAACCCCATAAGCCAAATTGCCATAGTAAATCTCATTCAAATACAGCTCTAAAATCTGATCTTTGCTATATTCACGGGTCATAATCCACGCCAAAACGATCTCTTTCGCTTTCCGGTTATAAGAAACAGCGGTGCGTTCTTCATAGTCAAAGGCGATATGGCGTACGATCTGCTGGGTGATGGTGCTGGCCCCGACCGGCCGACTGTTTGGATTACGAAAGTTATAGATTAGGGCCGCAATCAATGAGGGGATATCCGCCCCCTCGTTTTCATAAAAGGTGTCATCTTCGACCGAAATGGTCGCATACTGTACCGCAAGCGGGATCTGATCTAAGGCGACATAGGTCCGTTTCCCTTCCCCAAAAATCTCCCACAAAAGTTCACCGTTACGGTCAACGATACGGGTCGTCTCAAAGGTTTCCCGATTATCGATATTTTCTAGTCGCTCACGGCCGTCTTCAAGCTCGGCCGAAAAACGAGTGTAAATCACCGTACTGGTGATCAACACACCGGAGAAAACGACCAGCGCAATCAATAAAATCGACCACACAAAACAACCGCGCAAACAACCACGTCGGCGGCGCGGTGGCACGGCCGGTTGTTCCGGTAACGGCGGCTGATAGCGTGGTGTCGGTTGGGTAGGCAAAGCATCTTCATGGGTGTCAGGCCGGTTTTGTCCAGTTGGACGGCGTGTTTGTTCATCGTAATACATCGGGCAAAGACCTCTTGGTGTAAGTTAAAATAAGGCGATCAAATTAATTAGGTTGCTACAAAATATTGTCAATCCAAGTGTAACGTATGAAGAGCGTAGGTTTCTGTACGCTCAGCAAACGCCAAGACGACTTTCGTATGACGCTAGAATAGGAGAAAAATAATGGGCGAATTTTCAGGCAAAACTGTATTCATTACCGGTGCCAGCCGGGGTATCGGCAAAGAAATCGGCTTACGTTTGGCGCGTGAAGGGGCCAACATCGTCATCGCCGCCAAAACGGCCGAGCCACACCCCCGTTTAGAAGGGACGATTTTTACAGCGGCCGATGAAATCGAAGAGGCCGGAGGCACAGCACTGCCACTGGTTGTCGATATTCGTCATGAGCATATCGTCGAAGATGCGGTCGAAAAAGCGGTGCAAAAGTTCGGTGGGATCGATATCTTGATCAACAACGCCAGCGCGATTTTCTTGAATGGCACGGTCGCCACCCCGATGAAGAAATTTGACCTCATGCATCAGGTCAATGTGCGTGGCACCTATTTGTGTTCACAAAAATGCGCCCCACTCTTATTGAAATCGGAAAATGCACAAATCTTGAATATTTCGCCCCCGCTCAATATGGAAGAGAAATGGTTTTCGTCCCATGTCGCCTATACGATGGCGAAATTCGGCATGAGCATGTGTGTTTTGGGGATGGCGGGTGAGTTTCGTGGCAAGATCGGGGTGAACGCGCTTTGGCCACGGACGGCGATCGCCACAGCGGCCGTGAAAAATGTGCTCGGCGGTGATTACATGATGGAACGATCCCGTAAGCCGAGCATCATGGCTGATGCTGCTTACTATGTCCTACGCCGCGATAAAAATGAGAGCAATGGAAATTTCTACATCGATGATGAAGTGTTAGCGGCCGAGGGAATCACTGATCTAGATAGTTATGCGGTGAATCCAGAACTTGGTGAACTGGTTCCAGACTTTTTTATCTAATCAACTGATGTCACGCGATCATCACCCATATTACGACAATGTTACATTAGAGTGACCTTGCCAAAATATTTAAACCCAAAAAGCGGAGGTCTTCACCTCCGCTTTTTTCATACGGCAAAAATTGTGGAATCTATTGCCCCGGTGTCAAACCGAAGTTGAAAATTCCTGCTTCATTTGAAGTCGCATCAGGATCAACCGTACAACCGGCCGCGACCACCTTATAATACCCATTCCCTAAACCGGAGAGCGCACCCAACGCCTGCGCGGGAGTCGAACCTGAGCCGATTTCCGTTCCGGCACTCGCGACAAAGTAAGGGGTGCTATTTTGATACACCGTATAAGTACATCCGGCCGACGGCTGGGTCCAACTCAAATTCGCATCATTATTCATATCGACCACCAGACTCAACGTATGAGCTTGCCCATAACTGGTCACAACACCGGTCGAACAGTTCCCCACCGCATCGCAAATCGTAAAGTTCTGCGCGCCGCTGCTATGTCCCACCACCTCACAACTCACTGTGATCTGGTTCACCAAACCATCAGTCGGTGCGCCGGGCCGGTTATACGTGGTGCTGACGAGCGTCCCATTCGCCCCACACACATCCACCCGCGAAGCGGAATCGAGCCAAAAGTCGCTATAGGTGACTTCAAAATAGGTGCGCGGACTACTGCCACCGATATGGTAGCTGGTAATCGCACTCAGCGGATCGACATTATCGATAATGCCCCGCCATTGGGTCCCTTTCTCGGCCGAATTCCCCGCATTGTCCGTGGTCCGTAACTGCACATCAAAGAAACCGTTCGTATTGGCGGGAATCGTATAACTCCAATCGGTGCCGTTAATCGTCGTCGCTTGCCACGTGCCAACCGTTGTGGCGGCCGTGCCAGCCAACCCCGCAGTCGCGGCTGGTGCATCAGCCGCTGTCGAGGTGTTGGTACTTTGATCAACCAACCGCACCTCGGCCGATTGCACCCCTTGACCGGTGCTATCATCAACCGTCCCCATCAACGGAGTCACCGTTGTGGCCGTCACAATGGTCGGGAAGGTGCTGGCGTTAATCGACCCGGCAGGTGCCAAACCATCCAATTGGATCGTGCCGACATCTTGTAACATACTGTTCCCCACCGCATCTTCCGCTTGCAGTTCAACCGTATAAATACCGCTCGGCTGTTCATTGAGTACATTAAAGTCAACCGACCAAGCTCCATTATTAACAGTAACCGCCTGCCGATTGGCGGAAAGATACGTCCCATCGCTGGCCCGCAAACCAACCATCACCGTACCTGCTTCGACCCCGCTACCGGCCGCGAAATCACCCGTAATATTAGGATCAGTAATCACACCGCTCAACGGCACCGTCCAGCTATTACTTTGGCTCGGGATCGGGGTTAAGGTCCCCCAGCCGCCACTATGATTGGAGCTACCGGTGGGTGCTTTGTCATCGACATAGATTTCAATAAGCTGGCTCAATGTTTCATTCCCCGCTTGGTCAACCGCACGGAGCAAAATTTGATACCGGCCGTCTCCCCCCATCGTCGTCGGGTTAAAGGATGGACACCACGTCCGGCCGATCGTCCCATCGTTACACGATGGCGCACCGTGCCAGCTAAAGGTGCTGTCGTTCGGCCCTTTTATCCCAAAGTCAAGCAACACCACATTGGTCGTTGGATCAAACGTTTCCACAGTCAACATCGTAAAGGCGTTGGCGTAGTGGGTTTGGTTACCGACCAACCCCACCGTCGGGCTATCGGTATCGACCACCAAGTTGATCGACCCACGATCACGGTACCAGCGCAAGTCACGCAGGAAGCGGGTATTTACTTCGTTGGCCGACATCGAGCGGCTAAAGAGTTGCAGTTCATCCAGCCCCCCTTCAAATGGAAGTATCACATTGCCACTGCCGTCAATATAGCCACCGATATGGAATTTAGGGTCGTCCATATTCGCCAGAGGGACATAGTTATGAGAGCCGCTCCCGGCCGCCACCCCGTTGATATAGAAGGTGTGGGTCGCATTCGTCCCATCCCGCTCATACACAACCGCCACATGTTGCCACAGATTTTCATTCACAACTGTCGTACTCTGTAGATCGATCACGTTCGCCAGAGACAACCCGAGCTTATCTCCTAATGTGCCGAAATAAAGACCATTGTGTGAGTTGGCATTGGTGGGGGCCACAATCATGCGATACCCATCCGAACTCGCCAACTTAGGCGGCTTAATCCACGCCATAATCGTAAATCGTTCGGTCAAACTCCCATAGTCGTAATTAGGGTCAGCCACTTCAAGAACCCCTTGCCCATTGAAGTGGGCAATATTGCCGATCTTGCCATCGGTCCCGGGGGATGGGTTGAGTGTCGTTTCAGTTGTGCCAGAAATAACGGTGCTAACCACGGTCGGTGTCCCGACCCAGCCACGCCCTGACCGATCTTTAAAGTCGATGTTGTAGCTTTCTTCATCAAAGTCAAAGTGCATCAATGGCACACTCCCTTCGTAGACGAGTTGTGCTTGTGCCGCAGTCATATACTGTGAGTTATAAACGCGAAGATCATCCATAAACCCTTTGTAGATCGAGGTACCGTCTAAATTGTTCCCGATACGGGTAATCGGCCCTATGCTGCCACAGCTTACACCAGCCCCACCATAGACATTACCCACCTCTTGACCATTCACATAGTAATAAGTCCGATCATCATGCCGAGCAAGAATGATGTGAGACCATTCTTGTGGTGGTAAGCTATAGGGGATTGATTGGTTACAGCGATACTCAGTCGCGGCCGTAAACCCGTTCATATCAAGGGTAAAGTTAATGGTCGGATCACTCCCACCGACACCGGCAATAATCGTCCCTGTTTCCGCTTCCGGCTTGACCCACATAGCGAATGTAAAGGCATCGTACCCTCCAGGATATTCGATTAAATCATTCACCCCATCAAAATAAACCCCACGGCCGGATACCGTTTCCACACCCGATTCAGGACAGGTCGCGCCCGACGAGCAACTGAATGCCCCTGCTCCCTGAACCGCCGGTGCTGGGTTTTCATAGCTCCCTACATGCCCCGGCCGCTCTTCAAATGGATGGTGAATATTCAAACTAGGCAGACTCCCACTCAAATGTGAGAACAAAGAGGGAAAGCTCGTAGCTGGAATCGTCGTATCAAACGCCACATCAACCGTTTGGTCAAAGCGGTGTGTGCTATTAGGCACGGCCGTGTCAATCGATCCAACAGCGATAATATTGGTAGATGATCCCGCCGCGACTGAGAAGTCGGTGAGGAAATAGGGGATGTTTAGACCGGGGTCCGCATATTTCCCCGTGGACTGTAGGGCGATCTCACTTGCATTTAACGCGTAAGAGTAAACCGCAAACTCATCAAGCAACCCCTCAAAAGCTAATGCACCAATAAAATTGCCCAGCTGTATGGTGTCATTACTTAATAAATTTAG
>WTJY01000019.1 GCA_011524645.1 Anaerolineales bacterium
AAGTCACGCTCAAACTTGTTTCCCCAAGGGTAAGTCCGGCCGTCGATCCCGATCCCATCCCAACGGGCCGCCACTTCCCATTCATCCTCATGGGGTAATCTAACCTCATAAGGCAACTTATCGCTTAACCAGCGGCAAAATGCGACCGCCTGATACCAAGAAACGGTTTCACGCGGGTGATTGCCATAGGGAAAACTGGCCTCTTCTATCTCTTTGGTGACAAATGTGCGCTCACGCAAATCGATTGTTTCTTTTTCTGGCATATCAAACCACCACTCTGTACAGTGATAGCCGCGTTCGCTCGTGTCAGTGACAAATGCCTGAAATT
This sequence comes from Anaerolineales bacterium, assembly GCA_011524645.1. Classification (GTDB taxonomy): domain Bacteria; phylum Chloroflexota; class Anaerolineae; order Promineifilales; family Promineifilaceae; genus WTJY01. The sequence goes on from WTJY01000019.1 coordinate 329, forward strand.
GGCTGTAGGTAATCGGATATTGAGCCAAGCGGTAGTTGTGCTTAATGTCATAGACTCGTTTCTTTTGGCCGGTCTCAAGCGTATAGGTCGCGGACGGTATTTCTACCCCCCATTCGATTTGGGGATAGCCATCTTCCGCTAGTCCGACTCCGCGCCGTGTATCACCTAACTTGCCTAAAGCCATGCCCGCTTGCATCCGTTGTTGCGGGGTTAACTGCCCTTCGGTGATCAATTGGGTTAATCGCCCATGAACCCGAGCAAAAATAGCGGAGCCATCTTCCGTATCTTGCACCCGCTGTTTTCCCATTTCACAGATCGCTTCGGCCGCTAACCAAACCAGCAGCCAATCATTGGCATTTCGGGGCGGGCGATTGGGTACAAGTGCCCGTAGCAATGCCAAATTACGATATTTGTCTAAACTGACATAGGTTAGATAGCCTACCGCCAGCAAGATGACGATACGCCACTGAGGTAAATGGGCCAGTGCGGTCGCTTGCTGGGGAAAGTCGGGCTGTCCTTCTTGGTCACGGTGATTGGCTAGGTAGACACCGGCTAAATATTCCTGAAAGGTGCGGTGTGGAAAGGAAAAAACATCGGGCTGGCGCTCGATCAGGAGCCCGGCCCGTTCTTTCATGACCTGTGTCACCCGCTCGGCCCAGCCGTGGTTGCCCAAGCGCCCCAAGGTACGGTAAAGCTGGGCTAGCTGGATATCGGCCCCATGCTTCTGTTCTTGTTGTGGGTCTGGTTCGGTGTTGTGGTGGACCTCGAAGGCAACGGCTGCTAGGGTTTCGAGAAATTCAAGCTGATTCCGGCCGACTTCGTTTAACAACTGCTGTAGTTGGGTGTCGGTTTCGTCTTCGTTTTGACGCACCAATTTTTTGTCCCATTCCCACAGCAACACTTCAATTGTTTGGTCATAGAGCTTGGCACGGCCGTCGGGCAATTTCCCTTTGTATGTGTGAACCACCGCCATAATCGTTAACAGTAGAGGATTCCCTGCTAGGCGGCGTAAGTCCCCCCGCTGTCTCACGCTGTCCTTTAAACTTTTCGCTTGTTTTCGACCGTCGCTGACACTTCTAATTTGGTGGCGCTGAATCAATTCGTTATACCACCCATCGATAAACTGGGCTTGTTGCTCCACGTCAAATTCTGCTAACTCAAAGGTTGGGAAATCACGGGCTTTTAAGCGCAAATCGGGTGTTTGGTTTGGGTCGTTTGGCTTCGGTGGCTGATAAGAGAGGACACGGCAGGTGACGATATAGCGGGCGTTTTTGTATGTTTGGGCGAACTGGCTCACCGCATCTCGCACGAAGCGCCGCTGGTGGGTGGCGGTGACTTCATCTAGGCCGTCACATAAAACGGTTACTCGGCCTTCATCGAGCGCAGTAAAAAGATGATCGATGGCAAAGCCGAGGTTTTGGGCGGCGAGTAGTTGGTTCTTGATAAAGTCACATAGCGCGGTGAAGGGGGCATGCTTGCCTTTGGGGAGAGGATTGGGGAGTTCGGCCGCGAAGTCACGCAGAATGATCAGCAAGGGGATTTGTTCTAATAAGGCTTTATTAAGGCCGCTATCCTTGTGACAGAGCTTGTCTTGCCAGACCTGATTTTCTTTTTCGGCCAATTGGTGACAAACCAGCCCGTGGGCCAAATGATTTACAAATGTTGATTTTCCTCCGCCCGGATCGCCCAACAAGACTATTTTTTTATTTACGTCACAAGCCTTTAATGCGGTTAGTCTATTTTCACCTTGTGTGGCTCGAAGATGCGGCGGGACTCTCTTTTTCTCTTCACGGTCTAAAGATTGTTTGGTATTTAACCCGATATAGACATTGGCCAGCTTGAGCGGGCTATCGGTGTGAGAATCGACCGCGCTTTTGTCGATCCCCATTAGTGA
>WTJY01000200.1 GCA_011524645.1 Anaerolineales bacterium
GCTCGATCATAAACACCGGCAACCCCTTGCGTCTGCTCGGCCGTTAATGCGAAGAAGTCTCCGCACAAAATCGTAATCCCGTCAGCTTCCCAACGGGTAAACGGGCCATCAACAGACATCTCAGGAGTCAGCCCATTTTCATCAAAAAACCCCTTCACCGCGATCTCGCTCAGCTCAACCCCCAACACGCGATACCCTTGCTCGGCCAGCCATAACATATCCAAGCTTTTCCCCGCCAGCGGAACTAAAACGGCCGTCCCACAGGGAATCTCAAACCCGCCCCAAAACTTCATCAAAAACGGATTGGTCCGCTCACTATGAAACCCTATCTGATTGTTTTCCCAAACCCTTTCCCAAAACGCTTTATCCATATTCACCCGACCCCTAGCATACTAATTTCCAACTGCATACCGCCCCATCAATCTTGCATCAAATGGTATGCAATTTGCTTTAAAATCGCTACAATTCCGCACTAAAAATCTTCCCTTTTTGGAGTATATATTATGAGCGAAAACTTTACCCCCACTATCGGGATCGTCCAACGTACCCGTAAATCGCCCTATTTTGACGCCACAGTGCGTGCTGGTGTCAAAGGTTTTTCTGTTTACAACCATATGCTAATGCCGATTTTTTACGATTCCCCACAAGCGGACTATTGGCACCTGATCAACAATGTCACCATGTGGGATGTCGCGGTCGAGCGTCAAGTTGAAATCACCGGACCAGATGCACACACCCTTGTACAATACATGACCCCGCGCAATCTGAGCAAATGCAAGGTTGGTCAATGCAAATATGTCCCGATCATCGATGAAAATGGTGGTGTCCTCAACGATCCTGTCTTATTAAAACTCGCCGAAAATCACTACTGGCTCTCCCTCGCAGACTCCGACATTTTGCTATACGCCAAAGGGTTAGCCAATGGTCATGGCTGGGATGTCGAAATTACCGAGCCTGATGTATCTCCCTTAGCGATTCAAGGTCCCAACTGGTTACCGGTCGCCCAAAAACTGTTTGGAGATTGGATCACCAAATTACGCTTTTTCCGCTTCAAAGAAGTTGAATTAGAAGGGATTCCACTCATCGTGGCCCGCTCAGGCTGGAGCAAGCAAGGCGGTTTAGAATTGTATCTGCGTGACGGACAGTATGGCACCAAGCTCTGGGAGTTGGTCGAAGCGGCCGGTGCCGAATATGGGATCAAACCCGCAACCCCGTCTACGATTGAGCGAATCGAAAGCGGCTTGCTCTCTTATGGCAACGATATGACCATCGACGAAAATCCCTATGAAGTCAATCTAGGAAAATATTGCGATCTAGACCAAGAAGCGGACTTTATCGGCAAAGAAGCTCTCAAGAAAATTGTCGCCAAAGGTATCACGCGGGCCGGTGTCGGGCTAATAATCGAAACAGATGGCGAAATCAGCAACCAAGAGTTCTGGCCCATCCTAAATGATGCCGGTGAGCGTGTGGGCAAAGTTACCAGCGCGGTTTATTCACCTCGTCTCAAGAAAAATATCGCATTAGCAGTTGTGGATAGCACTTACACGGCCGTTGACACACAGCTAAAAACCGAAACCCCAACTGGACAAATCTATTCAGTTACCGTACACAAGTTACCGTTTATCTAGTCATCTGGCACCTACTGCGAAACAGCAACAAATAAAAACACAAAGAGGCTATTCCGCAACGCAATCGCGTTATGGAACAGCCTCTTTTTATCAATATCTTCATCCAAATAATCAACTCATTGGATTTACGCCCCTCCTATCAGTAGAGGCTGGGAGAGGTGGATTTAAATAAATTTCCCCTCTCCCCCTCTCGCTCAAGGGAGAGGAGAGCCAAGAAAGCGACTGAATAGTTACCCAGACTCTAACTCAAAGCTAAATATGCCGTTTTGCGGAGTCACGCCGGTCGTCTGATCACAACCGACCGCTTCAACCCAAAAGTACATATCATCCTCAGTTAATGTAAATGAGTAAGATGTGCTCCCTTCTGGCAAACCGGTTGCTGTCCCACTCCCATAAGGAATATCGCTTTCATAAGCGACATACGAACAATTTTCCACATCATAATCCCAACTAAACGTCAGTTGATTCTCCGTTATCATCGTCGTAAACCCTGTTGGGGTCACCACGGTAGGCGGTTCATCCCAAACCTCAACAAAGTCAAAAGCCAGCAAACCGATACCACGTGTATTGGTGATCCACGGGCCAGATTCAGGACGGCCGAAATAGCTAATATACATCCAGCTCGGATTCGCATTCGGGCTCTGATTGAGCGTCGCAGTCAACACATTTCCATCCGCGACCACTTGGGTCACCGTAAGTTGACCAGGGAATGTGTTAATCGCAAAATCGTCCCAAGCACCATCGTCTACTGATAAATCATCAGACACATTACGGGTGACCAAAATAATTTCCTGATCATTGTTCGGGTTGAAATAGGCGTAGCGTATATTCGGTGCATAGAAGTTACCGTTCGCCGAAAGGGATGTCTCGCCGTAAAGGTCGTGCAAAACGAGTTCGTAAATACGTTCACCGACGACTTCATAACCATCGGTATAAAAATAGTGACAGCCATCATGCCCATTAATCGCGTTGGTCGAAACAGGGGTCACTTTATCATAAAAATCCCCCATGGTCCGAATCGATTCTTGGATCTCGCCTGAATACCCCTGATCTACATCCAAGCAGGTCGAGTCCCGAACTTGGAACATATAGATTTGCTCGAATCCGGGGAAGTCACGGGTCCATGCGGTGTAGAGTGATTCAAATCCTTGATCATAGTTATTCGCAAACACGTTTGCCTCACCCTGATACCACAGAATCCCACGCACGTTTTGATCTAAACCTGCGGCCGTCATCCGACGGTACAGTCGGCCGTAGTTATAAAATGTGTTGTAGTTATCAGGGCCATCATAGTAAAACTGAGCCCCAGGGGCAAACCAATCGATAGACTTACCGGGATGCCCACCATTGACAATCGCCACAGGAACTTGGGTCTGTTGCGTCAAAGAAATCCCAAACGCCATCCCCCATTGCCCCACGCTCGCAGGGGTCGCATAAATCGACACATTATTGCCAAATGTCCCGCTATTCCCATTTCCGATATACCAATTGTCATCCGAAATTGAAACCGATTCCCATTCAGAGCTGTCCCCAAAGGTACGTACCCATTGGTTCTTGTCCGCATCAAACTCGTGATACTCATTTGAAAGAAAATCAGCGGCCGTTGAATTCGATTGCCCATTGATAATATAAGCATCCCCAGCCACCACGCTGACGGCCGAACTAATATCGATCTCTACCCCGCGCCGGTTGATTTTTAGGTCAAAATCGTAATTAGCCAGTTCGGCCGTTACCGGAATAGTAAAAGAGAATTGAGGGGTATCAGACGAACTCGCATACACCACCGTTTCAGTAATCGTTTGTAGCAAAACATCGTCTCGTTCAACGGTTAGGGTAATCGCCGACACCCCTGTGCCGATCACAGTCCCAGAAATCGGCACTTGGGCCTGATTTGTTTGCAAATCACGTGGATAGAGCTGAAAGTTCGTCGGAAATTCATCCACCTGAACAAAATCGCTACCGACCAACTCAGGTTTACTCCCGATCAATCGAACATCATCAATCCAAACCCCGCCCAGCGAATTTCCGCTATTGGCTTCAATCCAACTAATCGAATTGAACCAAGTCGGCCGTCCAAAGGTTTCCAACGGGATGACATATTCGGTCCACTCATCCGGCACGGAATAAATAAAATAATTTTCGGTGACAGGAGTATAAGAATCAGACCAAAGATAAACCAAGAAACTTTGGGAGATTACAGCCGCGTCCCCTTTCATACGAAAAGCGATCGCTTCATAATCTCGGCCGGAATAATAAACATTGTCCTCAAAAAAGAGATCGACCTCTCCACCTTGTGCCCCAAAATAACCATACAAAGCCACACTACCTGTATATTCCCCACTCTCCGTAATCACATCAAACGTCGTAATGGGTGGATCATAAGAGGTAATCACCAAAGAAGAAACTAACTCATCATCAAACCAATACTTCTCTAAATTACCGGTCGGTGGTGGCACACTTTTGTTAATCCCCATGCTCACATTATCAATAAAAAACGGCTGATTTAGACCGCTCGGACGGTAAGTCGTGAAGTAAATCTCATTAAAGAAAGAACCAAATGCGAAATCATCCATCGTCGTCTCGACCGTAAGCCACGTATTCGGTTGCAAAGTTACTGTGTAAGGGCTAGACACCAGAGCCCCATCTTGCGCCAAGGCGATCTGAACCTCCTGCCCACCAACAGTTCCACCATGCATCAAAAAGCGAAAATCCGTCACTAAATCAGCATGCAATTGATCACCAAACGAAATTTGTAAAGGTTGAGCAGTTGATGTAAAGGCAGCTTCTGCGGCCACTGTACCTGAATAAACCACGGCCGATTGTGTACCGGTATACACAACACCGCTAGCAGGCAGAGCTACAGTCGCGATATTCAGATTAATCCCTTCATCATAAATCCAAATTCGATCCGCCTTAACAGCTTCAAACTTCAAGTCATCCAGATAGAACGGCTCGGCACTACCACCCCATTCCGAAAAAACGACCCCGTCAAAATCGGCCGGATCGCCTAAATCTGCGATAGGTATCTCAACCTTGGTCCACAGATTTGCCTGTGGCGAAAATGTGGTCACACTACTTGTATACGAAGTCGAGTTGTTGATCAAATGCATCCGGACAATTTGCCCGCCACTCGAACCGCCATGCACCCAAAAGCTAAGGGTGTCATAACTATCCTGTGTCAGTGTGATCCACGTCTGAAACGCATACCCACCATATGAAGAATGATCGATTTCAAATGAGCTCCACCCTTCATATTTGTAATCGGTATTGAATGAGTCGCTACTTTCTAAGCTCCACGACCAATTGAAGAAAAAATCCCCCCTCCCGTCATCCGCCATATACAGGTCTTGAGGGTAATCAGTCGCATACGTCTCACTTGTAGTAGCCGCGCTAACAGCAAGAGGAACAGCGGTAACAGGTGTCGCATAAACTTTGGGGGCCGATAGATTTAGAAAAACAAAAAGAAATAGAAGAGGAACAAGAATAACAAATAAAAGAGAATAAAGTCGTTTCATAGCTTTGATCCGTATGGCAATGGGGACAGGAAATCGTCAAGAAAATGAAATTGGATTCTTGGTGAAGATTAGATGTGCTGGCAAAACTTACATAAATTTTATTTTGCTTTAGCGAGCAAAGGAATAGGCAAAAGGGGTTAGCCACACCTATTCGTTAAAATTTTACGGTGTGTTCACAACTTATAAACAGGGGGTAAACCCCCAATTTGTTAAGGTCATTCAAGCATCAAAAATTCACAACTATGCGCAAACAGCACAACGAAAGCGATCTACAACATATAACATCAACAGCAAGGTAAACGCTAGACAATCTCTTTTGTCCACATCTGCCAATTGCTTTAAACTGACAACTAAAAACATCTCTCAACAACGAGGGGGCACGAACAAGCTGTCAAAATACCCCAAGCGTGACAGGTTATTCGTGCACCCACAACGAGGTCCAAATGAATCTAAACCCGAATGAAATGAATGGCAAAAATCGCTACAAACTAACAACAGGGGTTATTCTGCCCCGCCCCATCGCATGGGTCAGCACCCAAGACAGCCAAGGGAACTTAAATGTAGCCCCTTATTCGTTTTTCACCGTCGCGACCGTGAATCCACTCACCCTCATCTTTTGCCCACAGAATCCAAAGCCCAACACCCCCAAAGACACCCTACGCAATGTGATAGAAACAGAAGAGTTTGTCATCAATCTGACCAACGAAGACACGGCCGTAGCCATGAACAAAACAGCCACCACCCTTCCCCACGGCCAATCTGAGTTTGAACTAGCCGGTTTAACCCCAGCTCCTAGCCAAACGGTCGCCGTGCCACGTGTCGCCGAAGCCCCAGTCGCGTTTGAGTGCAAACTCAACCAAATCGTTACCGTCGGTGCAGGTTCCACAGTGTTCGGCACCGTCACCAATATCTATGTCCGCGATAACATCTATGTCGATGGCTATGTGCAACTGGATCAATTCCAACCCATCGGCCGACTCATGGGGAATGACTATGTTCATGTGACAGACAAATTTGAACTAATCCGTGAATAAAACCGCATACTATGTCTCACTTTTTCCGCAACCGTCCCATTTTTATCTAAACTAAGATTATCTCAATTCAAGAACGGTCCAATTTAACAGGCTGGGCCGCTCAAAAAAGGACGGTAAAAATGACAGTACTTAAGAATTACAATCAGTTTAACGGGATCCATTGGGAAACCGGTTCTGTATGCAACCACCTTGCATCACGTGGCTTTATCGCGCCCCATACCGGCCAACCCTATAGCGAAGCATTGCTTATGGGAGTAAGTGGTGGGGCTGTCATGGCCTACTTTTCTTTTACCTATGAAGGCCACGATCCACACGCCCGCATCCTAACTCGCAATACATTTGATCCTTGGGACACCATGCTGGCCCGCTTAGGTGTCATCCAAACGATTAAACACAGCACCAAAACAGAAAAAGGGACAAAAAACCTGCTCGACATGCTCGATGATGGGGTCGCACCGATCGTATGGGCCGATGTCTGTTCACTGCCCTATCGCAGCAATACGCTAGACGAAGAGATGTGGTTTACCATTCCGATGGTCGTTTATGGCTATGATACGGCCGCAAAGACCGTTTATATCGCAGATCGTGCCAAAACAGGGCTCACCGCAACCACGGCCGAATTTGACACCGCCCGCAGCCGTATCAAAAAATATAAGCATCGCATCGCCATGCTCGATGCCCCAGATGAAGGCAAACTCGCCTCGGCCGTTCAAGCGGGAATCTGGGACACGATTAAGCTCTATACAGAAAAGCCCCCCAAAGGAAGCAAAAACAACTTCGGCCTGCTCGCCTTCGCCAACTTGCGCAAAATGCTCACCCGCCCCAAATCACGTCTAAGCTGGGAAAAGATCTTCCCCGCCGGTCGGCCGATGACAGCCGGATTGCGCTGGCTTTATTCCGACATCAACCATTTCGGCAAAAACAGTCCGGCCGAAAGAGACACCTACGCCGATTTTCTCGATGAAGCCAGCCTCATCCTCGGCAATGATGACTTAAAAGGGGTCGCTCAACTATTCCGTCAAGCACTCCCCGCGTGGGAAGCGTTCAGCGAAACGATCTTGCCCGACCATATTCCCTATTTCCAAGAAACAAAATCACTAATGAATCGGGAAAAAGAGCTCTTTTTAACTGAAGGTAATCGATCTCTCAACGAACGAAAAGCGATACATGACCATCTCACCGAACGACTTATCCAGAGTGAAACCGATTTCCCACTCACCGCAGAACAGGTAAATATCCATCGCGAACACATGGCTGATGCCCTCGCCACCATTGAACAAATTGAAACAAAAGCGATTCAGGCCTTAAAAGACGCGATGGGCTAAATAAAAATCGCCAGCCGAGGGGAGGGGAATCCCCCAATTCTCTTCCCAGCAACAAAAACCAAAGCCAATTCCCCTAAAATCCCCCGCACATCTACTCACATCATATGCAATCTGTGGCTCAACTCTCTATAATTAGGGCCATAGGCTTTAATCGGAAATAACATCTTACAACGCTTTATCAAAATTCATAAATCTCTATCCTTACAGGAGAAAACCATG
>WTJY01000039.1:0-10316 GCA_011524645.1 Anaerolineales bacterium
AATCGGCCTGTATATCGCCGAATCGGGGCAACGTTTAGGCGTCACCACCGAAATGTCCCACACGGCCGATGCGGTTTATCTGCAAAACCTGCGCCGCTAGTCTAAGAAACAACAATAACAACCCAAACCGTTTTTACGGAAAAGCCGTGATTAACACATTAGACAAATTGTTAATTCTCCCCCATTCCTCTATAATTATCGATTCAACCAAGGGGATGATCGGTTTCGACGGGGAAGGCTGACCTTGGGTTGCAAGCCGAGTATGTTTCTCAACTCGTTAAACTGGAAGCAAACAATAGGTGCAGAACGTACCAACTACAGCGCTCTTCCATTAGCTGCTTAAAGCTAAGCTGAGCGTCCCACCGCAACAGGTGGCGTCCACTCTCTTCCGTTCGTTTACCGGATGAGTTCTGGGCGACAGCAAAGTAGACGTGCGCCAGAACGACACCGATAGTTCTGGCTAAGGTTCATCGGTTAGCTGTGCACTGACCCTGTTATCTGGGGCGCTCGCAGCGAAACTTTAAATAAGATGACTAAGCTTGTAGATGCTCACTGATCGAATTTTTCGGACGCGGGTTCGATTCCCGCCATCTCCACTCTATAAAAAGGCAACAAACTCGGTTTGTTGCCTTTTTTGTTACCTAGGGACAATGCACACCCCATCCATTCGGTTGGGTTCGGTGCGCTTCACTATGGCGGAGTTCCGCTTCTTAGGGGGCTTTATCGGCAACGGACTTGTGATCTATACGGCCGAGGCCGATAGTGACGGTGTCAGCGCATCCGCACCGGAATTAGGGCAAATGCTGTCAGAGTTCACGCGCAAAATGTTTCAGGCTCCTTGGGAAATGGTACTCGCAGCCACCGCTGGCATTTTGCAAACCTTCGGACTCACACTGTTAAGCGATGGCTTATGTCGTTACCAAGCAAATCACTAAAGCACAGGAAGCGAGCGTAAAGCATATCCGATCCCACGCCCACTTACAATCCAGCCATCATACGGTTCAATCGCTCGTCGTAAACGCTTAATCAGGGTTTTTAAGCGGTCAGGGTCATTGGTAAGCGCCTCTCCCCACACGGCCGTTTCTAAATCTCCGGCCGTCACCATTCGATCCGCATGACGCACCAAACAGGCCAGCAAACTATACTGAGAACCGGTCAAGCTATATTCTTCACCATCAATCAACACCAACCGCTGAGTCAAATCGATCACAAACGGATCAAATTGAACCACATCAGCCACACTTTGACGCCGCACAAAATCGGCCAACAAAACGCTGGTATAGTCCGGCCGTTCATCGACGGCATTAACGAGGCAAAGCAGCTCCAATACGCGCCAAACTTCTACTGTCGCCCGCAACAAAACCAACCCCCGCTGTTCAACCGTGGTCAATGTTTGCCACATATAACCGAAATGGTCATTAACTTCTCGTAGGGTCAATTTAGTGACCTGATCCCAATCTATCCCATGCCCATCCTGCCCAACTTGCCACAAATAGTAACCAACAATATGCAGGAAGAACGGGTGATAGCCTACTAAACGGCTCGCATGATACCAGTAGCCATCATCGCCCAAAGCGGGGGTTTGCGCCAAACGGGCTTGCCACATCGACTGGGCCTCAGCTACAGGAAATAGCCCCAGAGGGATACTAACAAAAATATTAAAGAAGGGGGAACTCAAAATCTCTTCATCGGCCGTAATTTCAAATAGCGGTCGCTGGCTCGCCGTTAAGAAGGCAAGTCCATATTTCGTCGTTAAACCACGTAAACGGGCGAAGAAATAAGGGGTCAGCTGCTCATTCGCCGCCAATAATTCAAATTCGTCTAACAATAAAGCGACTTGCAAACCGTTCCGTTTAATCCGGTTGAGCAAGCGATCTAACCCGCGATACCCTCGATGGTTCGGTATATTTTCTAGACTCTCGCCCCGATCTTCCAATACATCGAGTAGCGTATCAACGACCAATCCGTAAATTTCATCGGCCGTCCAATCCCCAATCTCTTGGCAGTCAATATAGGCAAACAGATATTTTTGTGTCGCCACGTCATGCCGCTCATGCACCTCGGGCCGACACAAGTGCAATAGCAAAGAACTCTTGCCGATACGACGCGGTCCAATCAAAGAGACGCTTTGCCCTTTAACTAGTAGGTTTAATATTTGCTCAGTTTCACGCGCACGGCCGTGAAAGTAAACCTCGTCACGGATCGCACCACGGTGGTAAAAAGGGTTATTCATACTCAAACTATACCTGATTCAACGCATAAGCTGGGCAAAAACGGCACCTTGCCAAACACCGATCACAAAAACAAGGCCAATTGCCGTTATATCATTCACCGACCATCCAGCAAACAAGCCAGCTACCAAAAGCGGCGTATTCACGAATAAGCGACTAAATAATAATTGCTTAAGTGCAACAGAGAGTAAAAAGACCGCAACTCCTCCTCCCGGTCGCATCTGCTCACTTCTATATTGTCTTAGCCAGAAAAGACACCAACACACCAGCAACATAAAAAGGGAAGCGAAGAGAAAGATCGGCTGGAAGCGCTCAAATGTCGTTAATTCCGGCAATCGATAGAGCTCGGTAATCGGCCACCCCCAAAACATGTTTGTGGGACGGCCGTATAAACCTTGGTTAAAGAAATGCCCCCAGTAGCCGACCGCCAAACCGGCCGCACATCCCAGCGCCAAACGATCAAACCAAACCAGCAACGGCAAACGAAAACGATAGCTGTAGAGCAACCAACCGAGCCCACCGCCGAAAAGGGCACCAAACAAACGTAGTCCACCCAATCTCACACTAAACAACAAAGATAAATTACGCCAGTAATCAACACCTCGTTCAATGCCCAAAGGGAGATCGGTAGGCGGTGGAAAGGTTACATAAAACAAGCGCGCCCCGATAAAACCGAAGACCAGCATCCATGTTAGCCCTCGCCACATGATCTGCCTATCCTCACCGCCATCTTTAGCGAGTTGCACAACCACGGCCGTTCCCAACAAAATAGCGCAAACAATAAAAAAACTGTACCAGTAAAGCTCAAGTTCTCCCGAAAATAGGGTAAACATGACGCGTGGTGGAATCCAAAGTTCGGCCACGTGCATCGCAAATAGCCCGATCCCGATCAACACCCATGCGGTCACACCCCATAAAATCAGGAGAACTCTTTTACGCACCACCAGCGACACGCTCCCGTGCTTTGCGCCACACATGTATGATGCGTTGCCCCGCCGTCATATAGGTAAAAATCACCAAAATGATTAAACAAAGCACCGGCAAATTGAGAATCAAAAAGATGATCAGCAAGACATACCGTTCAAACCGGCCGAGTAATCCCACTTTGCAATCGAACCCGAGCCCTTCTGCACGTGCTCGGGTATAGCTCACCATTAATGAACCTCCCATAGCCGCATAAGCCAACAAAATCAGATCAACATCCCCAACCTGATGATAATAGTAGATAAAGCCTCCAAACAAGACGATCTCAGCAAATCGGTCAAATGTGGAATCCAGAAACGCCCCAAAACCCCCTTGATCTAACGCTAATTTACGAGCCAATGCCCCGTCAAAAACATCAAGCGGCGCAATAACCAATAGCGAAAAACCGGCATAAGTGATCTGCCCAGTCGCCAAGAGCCATGCGCTCAAAATATGTCCCAATGTTCCAACTATCGTCAGCCCGTTTGGCGAAAGTCCCCACCCTGCTAAAATTGTGACGATAGGGTCTAATACCGGATGCACCCATCGGCGCAACTGATCATTAAATGTTTGTGGTGGCTCCGCCTTCTTCTTCTCTTCTTCCATAGTCATAGTTTTTCAACAACAGCCCCAGATTGAAATTCAATTGATCGCTAGCTAACTTTCACTTTATTCAAAGATGCTATTTCGGTTCAACTTTACAAACTTGCAAGCAAAAACATTATTCTCAAGGGGTTGCCGCAGGGCACTTTGCGCCCTGCGACAACCCAGAAATGTTAGGAAAGAGAGCAAAATCACACTGATTATGCTCAATTGATGCTTTGATCAGGCAAAAAATCAAACTGTTGGTTAGCTAGATTGATCATCAATATTACTTCGCTTTGCCGAAAAAACCCTTCGCAGAGTAGAGAATGTTTTTACTTCTCAGTTAGACAAGTTGACACATAACAACAAAAGGCCATTAATGGAAATCAAGAAGGTTGACACAAAAAACTGTCTTGCTCTCTTCCTATTCGGATGAGCTGGGGAGGATTTTTCCCTCTCCCCTACCCCATCTCCCTTGTGAAAGAAGGGAGCAAAACAGCTTGATTTTGCAACTCCTTGAAACACAGAAAGAGTCTTTTATTTTACCCGTCCCCATATTGGACTAAAATACCATTCTTACCACGTTAGCAATTCTCAATCTAAAATCGATTTTGGCTGTCAAAATCAACAAATTCAGTCCCTCAGTGACGATTTTCGCAGCTTCGCCACCGAAGTGCCCCTTTGAGGCAACGGTCACCTAGTGTGACAAGAAAAAGCGATTCCTCTGGTTCAGATCGAAAATTGCTGTTACCACGTCAAAATTATTGGAGACAAAATGCGTTATCGAATCAATGGTACAACCTTACAAACTCTCGACATCATCTTGGAACAAGGTGAATCAGTCTACACAGAATCCGGCGGCATGGCTTGGATGATGGGCAATATTGAAATGAAGACCAATACCCGTGGCGGGCTCGTCCGAGGCCTAGCCCGTACCCTCGCGGGTGAATCACTCTTCCTAACAACCTACACTTGCCAAGGAAACGAAGCCCTCATCGTTTTCACTCCAGAAGCTCCCGGAAGCATTCTGCCGGTCGAATTAGCAGCAGGAGAGAGTCGTGTTTGTCAAAAAGATGCATTTATGGTGGCCGAAGATGGGGTCGAACTAGAAATGCATTTGCGGAAGCGTCTGGGGACAGGCCTTTTTGGTGGGGAAGGGTTTATCCTACAAAAGATCACCGGCCCCGGCCGTGCATGGGTTGAAATCGCGGGGGAAGTACGGGAATATGATCTCGCCCAAGGGCAAACGATGAAAGTCGATCCCGGCCATATCGCTATGTACGAACCTTCCGTCTCTTACAGCATTGACCGTGTTCGGGGGGTACGCAACCTCCTCTTCGGTGGCGAAGGCATCTTTCTCGCCACCCTAAAAGGACCCGGCCGTGTCTGGCTCCAAAGCCTCCCACTCGCCAACCTCGCCAGCAAACTATCGACTTACATGCCGCAATCCAGTAGCTAGCAAGAAGTAAGAGTAAGAGTAAGAGGATTTCATCTCTGCGATTCCACACACAGCGCCAAAACCATCTTCTTTCTCTTACTCTAAGCGTAGCGTCTCTGTCTACTCTCGACTAATCTCCACCCGCCCAGTCATCCCCACACGAACCGCTTGATCCGTCTCATCCAGGGTCACAACCACAGGGAACACGGCCGCATCCCCCACAACCCCATTGGCCTGAAACTCGATCCGAGTCACGACCCCGCTAAACGGTTCATTCGGGTAAGTCTTAAGGGTCACTTCCGCAACCTGACCGATTTCAATTTCGTCTAAATCTCGCTCACTCAAATTGGTCGTGTGAAATTCCAGTCCGGCCGTATCAACCAAAGTCACGACCGGTGTTCCCGCCCCAATCGTCGCCCCTTCTACCGCATCGACAGACAAAATCGTACCTGACCACGGCGCAACCAGTTGCGAATCTGCCAGCGCTTCTTGAGCCTGTTGCAAAGTGAACTCTTCTTGTGCCAAAGAAAGTTCCGCTTGTGTCACATTCAAACGGGCCGTATTAATATCATCAGCGGTTGGTGCTTTAAGTGCGCGAACCAATTCTTGCTCGGCCGCAACCAAACCGGACTCCGCCCCAACCGTTGAGCTGTTCGACAAATTCGAAGCTTCTAAAGCGTAGTTCGCCCGCGCGATACGCAACTGTTCTTGCGCATTTTGCAAACGAGCGGTCGCAAATTCCCGATCATTTTTCAGTCGCTCCGCATAAGTGATATTCAAACATTGTTCAAAACCACCAATCACTTCACAGACAAGTGCATCATATTGCTCTTCCCACAAACGGCCTTCTGAATATGCATTGTCATATTGCTCTTGGGCATCGGCCAATTCCCGATTCGCTTGATCGATATTGACCTGAGACGAGGTCAAACGGTTCCCTGCAGCCGCATCTTGGTTCTGCGCACTCTGCAAATTCGCTTCGGCCGACGTAATATTAGCCTCCGCAATCGCGATAGCACTATCATCCGGCTCCCAATCGACCAGCTTTTGTAGCTCAAATTCCGCTTGGGCCAAACTGTTTTGCGTCAAGGCCAAGCGTAATTCGGCCGAGGTAACCGCCTCTTGCAACGCCTGATCATCCAATGTGGCGATCACATCCCCAGCAGATACCACGTCACCGACAGACACATTCAACGCCACCAGCTTGCCACTCGCTTCAAATGACAGCGGCAATGTCGGCCGTCCCAGCTTGATTTCACCATCAGCCAAAATCGTTAGGGTCGGTGGGATAATCGGCTCCGGCTCCTCTTCCGGTTCATCCGATTCTTCAGACTCGTTGTCGTCTGTCACTTCGGCGGTTTCTACTTCTGTTGTCTCACCAGAATCAGCCGGTTCTCCGCCAACGCAAGCGATGAGTAGTATCATCAAAGATGCCACCATTAAGAATAACTTCCACTTATTTTGTACACTCATAATCATTCCACACAATTTCTTCAGCCTTCAATCTATCTAACTCATTCTTAAAATTTCAATCGCTTTATAGCGAATAATCCGGCGAGCAGAGAAAACCGCCCCGATAATACTGGCCAAAACAACCATAATGATCACAAAGGGCATCACGGTCGAATCAACCGCAAATATCATCGGCCGTTCACTCCCGATATTTTCAAGATAGGCGAACAAGTATCCCATCGTAGCCCCAGCCACAATCCCAGCTAGCGCAGCACTGAGTGTCATGGCGATCGACTCGATAATGAGCATGCCGGTCAATTCCCAGCGCCGGGTTCCAACCGCTTTCATCATGCCGATTTCGGCTCGGCGAGAGTAAATAGTCACATAAATGACGGCAAAAACGCCAAACACGGCCGTGGTAAAACTAATCAAAGTCAAAACCAGCAAAAACACTTGGCTCTGACGTTGCTGATTGCGTGCATCTTCAAGCTCCGCATCGACCGTATCGACACGAATGCGGCGACTAAAGCCGAATTCATTGCTCAAATCTTGATCCAATTGCACCGCATCAGTTCCCACACGGACCCCCGCCAAAATACGGGTCAAAATTTGTGAGTCATACTCAGGTAGCGCTTCTTTCGGATCGGTGATCATATCGTAATAGGCATTCATCGAAATTAACGCTTGGCTACCACCACTTTGTGCCGTAGATCGGGCCCGACCAAAACCGCCAAACCCCGGCAAGCGGCGCACAATCCCGATCACCACAAACTCTTTTTCATGATCTAAACCGGCCCCTTTTAGTTTAAGCGTGCCCCCCAAAGAAACCGCCAAAACTTCAGCCAACCCTTCACTAATAATAATCGCGTCATCGTCCGTCACGATTTGCTCCAGCGCAGAAGCGTCCCCTCCGCTAAAGATCATCATATCTTCAAACAGAATCTCCCCGAGATCGGCCGTCACCCCCAAAAGTTCAAGCGAATTAGTCCGCATCCCGACCGCGTCAGAAATATCGGCGCGATACCCAGAGGTAATCCCGACCGCGTCTTCCACATCTTCAAATGCGGCCAACTCGGTATCGATAAAACTCGGCTTGAGCCAATCGAGCGATTCCAAACCGGGTTCACTAAAACGGGTAAAGACATTGATCTCCACCGGTGCACCTAAACTCAAAACCACATCGGTTTCAATATTGGCCACAGAAATCGCATTCTGGGTGGCTAAGAAGCTGGGCAAGACCCCACTAAACAAAACCAATAAGGAAATCAAGGTATTTCGCTTGTTGCTTCGACTAACATTCCGTTCGGCAAAATAGGTCATCCGTGGCGCGATAAAGCTGATAATAAACAAAACCAAGCGCTCCAACGGCCGTGTCAAAATCAAAAACACAAAGCCCAAACCGAGCACCATCCACAAAATCGCACTCAAAAATAGGGTCGCTTCCCAAGCCGGATTCCCCAGCGACGACACCACATCAAGCCCCAAAGCCAAGCCGACAGCAACCAGCAAAACCAAACCCCAGATAAAGAATCGGGTATTCGGCCGCTGTTCACGCAGTTCTGCCAAATCTTCGAGCTGAATATTGTCCGCAACTCCCGGATTAATCGCATACATTACTTTGGTGCGTGATGCGTCACGCGCCGGTTTAATCGCACTGACAAACAGCACCACAAAAGCAGCGATGACCGCCGGTAACACCACAGAAAAGCTCACCTGTGGCTGAATCGTGACCGTAATGCCGTCTTGGGCCAACAAACTCTCAATCCAAGGGACCATCGCATACTGATTGAGCAATCGACCCAACAGCACCCCAAAACCCACGCCAAAAAGGCCGATCACCGCCACTTCAGACATGACAATCGTGAAAAGATAGTTCCGCAAACTACCCAAAATCCGCAAAATCGCCATTTCACGCCGTTGTTCTTGCACGTTGGTCATCACCAAGGTGTGAATCAACAGCCCCACCACCCCAAACGCCATCAGCCCATAGGTGTTGATCAACGCTTGCAACACAAGAAATGCGGCCGATGATTGATCTAAGATGTTGGCTTTATCGAGCGAATAATTATAGTCTTCCCCTAAATTTTGCTGCACAGCAATCCCGATTTCACGCACTTCCAGTGCTGCATCTTCCGAATTGCCCGCCTCATAAATCGCCGGTTCGACGAGCGTAATTAATGTGGTGGCGCGATTATCTAAGCCTAGCCAATCCTGCACATAAGCGAAATCCATCATCAGCCCATCACGGACAAAGGTCGCGATCACCCCGCTCTGGCGCACAATTGCGGTCACCGGAAAGCTGCCGACAGCCTGCCGCTCACTCGCCCCCACGGCCGTCGGCTCACCCACCGCCCGTGGCTGCGGAAAACTATACGCCACATTAATCACATCCCCGACCTCAACCCCGAAATTAGCGGCCGTGTCTTCAAAAAGAGCCACTCCCCCATTTTCTAAATCGAGCGTGCCGGAAATCACATCAATCAACCCGATCTCCTCATCTGGCACACGCGCCACCAATGTCGCTTCTGTTTCTTCCCCATTGGCCCGTAGATCGACCGTCGAAACGATGCGGGGATAAACATCGGTAATCCGCTCATCGGCCGTGGCCACAATTTGGGACGTGCGTTCAACTTCGATAAACGGATCAGGACTGATATCGGTTTTGCTTACCGCAATATCATACCGGCCGATCGACGAAGACAATAAATCGACATTCGAACGGCGAATCGTCTCGACCGTCGCACTCATCATCACAATAAGCGCCGTACTGACCATCAACGACATCACCATCAAAATCGTCCGCACCTTGCGCCGACGAAAATTGCGTAAAACGTAACTTAAAACCATAATCGATTAAAAGGCGAAAAAGAAAAGGCAAAAGGCAAAATAAACGCTCAATTATTTTGCCTTTTGCCTTTCTCCTTTCTCCTTTCCTACTGTCGCTCCGTATTGAGCAATTTCCCGTCTTGCAAATTGACCACCGTGCCAGCAAACTTCGACATACGTGGATCATGGGTGACAAAAACGATGGTCATTCCATCCTCATTGAGCTGTTTGATCAAGCGCATAATGGCGAAGCCGGTTTCACTGTCAAGATCACCGGTCATTTCGTCCCCGATCAAAATCGGCGGATCATTGGCCAAGGCGCGTGCAATCGCCACACGTTGCTGCTGTCCACCCGATAATTCGCTTGGATAATGATGGGAGCGATCCCCTAAACCGACCTTGTCAAGAAGTTCTTGGGCTCGCTTACGCCGCTCCCGACGGCCGTAGCTACGTGACAAAACCATCGGTGCTTCCACATTTTCCAACGCTGTGAAATTGGCCAACAAATTATAATTTTGAAACACAAAGCCGATCTTATTCAGGCGCAACAAAGCCAATTTGTCTTCGCTCAGCGAGACCAAATTATCCCCATCTATAGCGATATGCCCCCGACTTGGTTCATCCAGCCCCCCAATAATATTGAGCAGGGTCGTTTTCCCCGACCCACTCGGCCCCATCAAACAGACAAACTCACCGGGGCTAATATCGAGCGACACACCGCGCAACGCGGGCACAGCATCTTTCCCCATCAAGTATGATTTATGAATATTGTCAACAACAATAATCGGCTCATTTACATCACTCATGAACAATTTTCCTTA
>WTJY01000039.1:10416-22028 GCA_011524645.1 Anaerolineales bacterium
TTTTCCTTAAATTTTATCGGGATTAAGATGATAGGGATGAAGGATAGGGATAGAGAGGAACCATTGCCAAGGCAATTTCCCTATCTCTATCTTCTATCGCTATCTAACACGCGCACATAAAGAGAGTTCCGACAAAGCCTCTCGACTACATTTCTTCGCGATAAGACAGGCGGTGCTTGCTCCGTGCATTTAATACAGCCCGTCGCAAAATTTCATGGACCTCGCCCGGATTCGGCACATTGCGTAGCAAAATAAGCGGGTGTTTCGGGTCATGGCTCCGAATCGTAACATCTCCCAACAGCATTAAACGCTCACCGACAGTCTGCTTGTAATCCATCGATTGGATACGCACAAGCTCTACATCGGTATGGTTTTTACCCAACAGCCCTTCTTGAATCCGAATCCGTTCATCTGTGATAGTGTAATAGGTGATAATGGACAAGAACGGCCGACCTTGCCACAAAATATCTTCTTCCTCATCAAAAACCGAAGTCTCTTTTGGCACCACCTCGGTCGAAGAGCCCAACTCATCGTTCAGTTCGATCAAAGCCGCTTCAGTGACCAGATTAACAAGCTCTTCGAGCTTCTCTTTTGGCACCCCCTCAAGGTCGATTTTCCCTTGAGCAATCGCTTGCCAAACCTGCGCTTTGATTTTTGATTCCGCTTTTTCCAATGCCATCCCAATCTCCTGTTAACTAATGATATTTAATAAAACTATACGCAAGAATTATGCGTCTGTTTCATAGATTTTCCGTCTTATGCTTTGATATTCCTACTAAACATGTATTTCCCGCGCTAAATCCGTTCTCAAACCTTTATTTTATTTTTGACTTACTATTTCCGCCATATCGTTGACGACGCAACTATTTTGGGGATCAAAACTTCCGCTTGTTTCTGACACAAACGGCCGTTAGAATAAACGGCTGTCTATGGGCGCAAATTATGCCCCCATATCATCAGAATAAAAAAATCTCTCGAGGTGTAACATGCCCGTGTATATGTACCGTTGCCGTAGTTGCAACCATGAATTTGAAACCCGCCAACGGATGGTGGATGACCCCCTAAAAACCTGTCCCAGTTGCGGTGAAGATCAATTGCGCCGTGTCATTAATCAAGTCGGCGTCGTCTTTAAAGGGTCCGGTTTTTATGTCACTGACAGCAAAGGGAAAAATCCGGCCGGAGTCACCACCAGCAGCGACAGCAGCAAGTCAGACAGCGCTAGTGACACCAGTAGCAAAAGCGAAAGCAAATCTGAAACAAAAAGCGAAAGCAAGAGCGAGAGCAAATCTAGCACAACTTCTAGCGATAGCTAATCATGACACTCCGAGACAGCAGGCGTGTTAGGCCACGGCCGTCATTCCTATCGCAAAACATTGCATACCCCCTCTCACACAACAAAAAAGCGAGTGATAATCACTCGCTTTTTTCATTCATCCGCCTCAGTTTAGGTGCAATCGTCGCACCAAATCCCCTATTTCACCGATCCCAAGGTCAAACCGCCAATAAAATACCGTTGTAGCGCGAAAAACACGACCACAGTCGGAATCGCGGCCAATAATGCTCCAGCCACAATCAGCGGCCAGTTGGTCACAAACTGCCCTTGCAATGTCGTCAACCCAGAGGTCACCGGCTTTAACTCATCGTTCTGAATCAACATCAACGCCCAAATATAATCATTGAATATCCAAGTGAATTCCAATGTCGCAATCGCCGCAATCCCCGGAACGGTCAGGGGCATGACAATTCGCCAATAAATCCCCCATTCGCTACACCCATCGATCCGCGCCGCATCCATAATTTCACCGGGCAGTGTCCGCATAAAATTACGCAACACAAAAGTACAAAAACCCATCTGGAACGCCGTATGAATCAAAATAACCGCCCAATAGGTATCATAAATACCGAGATAGTTAGACAACAAAAAGACCGGCAACAACAGAATCTGGAAGGGAAGCAACGTCCCCGCTACATACATAAAGTAGATAAACCGGTTAATGCGAAATCGATGTCGCGCCAAGGCGTAGGCGGACAACGAAGACAAGAAAATAGTGCCGATCAGAGCGGGGATCGTAATAATAAAGCTGTTCA
The DNA here is from genome assembly GCA_011524645.1 of Anaerolineales bacterium. Taxonomy (GTDB): domain Bacteria; phylum Chloroflexota; class Anaerolineae; order Promineifilales; family Promineifilaceae; genus WTJY01. Next base: position 12,505 of record WTJY01000039.1, read on the forward strand.
GCAAATAGCGATCAACGTTCGCCCGTTGCCACGCTTCGGTATAGTTGCTAAAAGTAACTTCGGTAGGAATGCTCCAAAATCCGTTAACACTAATATCTTCTTGGGTTCTCACCGAGGTAATAATCGCCCCAAAGAAAGGAGACATGTACACAATAGTAAACACCAGCAAGAATATAAAGAGTGCTACTTTTCCCCAATGAATTTGGGTCCCTTTTTTCGCCGGTTGATTTGGTAGATTGGTAGTCGCCATGTTCACCTCCTAATTAATATTCCAATTCGTCTTGCATCACGCGATACAGATACGCAATGATGAAAACCAAACTGATAAAGAAGAGGACCACGGCCGTCGCCGCCCCCAGCCCCATGCGATAATTATTAAACGCCTGAATATACATCAGGTTCGCCAAAACACTGGTCGAATTAGCAGGACCACCACGGGTCATAATTTGCACCAAATCAAATGCGCGTAGCGAGTCAATCACGGAAATAACGATCACAATCGTAGTGACCGGCATCAACAACGGCAACGTCACATAGCGGAATCGCTCCCACGCGTTCGCGCCGTCAACTTGGGCCGCTTCAAGTAAGGTCACCGGCACATTTTTCAACCCCGCGACATACAAAATCATCACATAACCGATTTGTCGCCAAGTGGCGGCCGCAATCACCGACCAAATCGCCCAATCTTTGTCGGCTAACCAGCCGGGCAAATTCTCAGGGGCCACACCTATGCCAGCTAAAAAGGTGTTAATTAATCCGGCCCGAGGATTGTATACCCATGACCAAATCAAGGCGACGACAGCCAAGCTCAAAATCTGGGGCAAAAAGATGCCGACTTTAAACCAGCGCTCTCCATGAATCCCTTGATTCAAAATCACCGCCAGCCCCAATCCCATCACCAAAGGGATCGTAATAAAGACCAATAGCCAAACCAAATTGTTATACAGCGAATATTCAAACGCTGAAGGAATCACTTTGCCAAGGCTACCGAAGAGATCATAAAAATTTTCGAGACCGATAAATTCAAATTCAGGGCGTCTCGTTTCGCGGTTCCGCGAAATTCCATCCCAATCAGTCATACTGAGATAGAAGGTGTAAAACATCGGCCCGATTACCCACATGATGTAAAGCAACAAAGGTGGGGTAATGAAGAAATATGGGGTCAAATTGTGTTTGCGCACAAAATGCCCAACTTTTTGCCCAAAAGTTTGGGTATCTGGGCGTTTTTTTTGATCCTTATTCAAGGGATCTTGTGACATTACAGCCATAGTAACTCTCTTACGGAACAGAACGGCTAATAACGAATAACAAAAGGTTGATCCCCCGATCGAATCGCTATTTACACCGCTTATACTGAATGGTTAGTAGCTAGTGGCTAGTGGTTAGTGGGCTGAGCCCACCTTTAATCTAATCACTATTCACTAATCACTAATCACTCTACTTAAAAAGAAAAGCTTCTGGAGAGAGTAATCTCCCCAGAAGCCGAGTCTACAACTAAGTTGAATTAGCACGCCGGATTATTCAGAGAAGATTTCCAAACGTTGCGCTTCAAGCTCTTCAAGGATGGCATCAATTTGTGATGGATCATCCCAGAACGCCATCATACCGTTCATACCAACGTCAGCCATTTCTGGGGTGGTATCGCGGTCGTAGAATTGAACAACCATATCAGCACCGTTGATTAATTCGATACCTTTTTGTTGTTGTTCAGTGAAGAGGTCTGGGTTTACCCCGTTGTGGGTGGGCAAGCGGCCGATTTCTTCCACCATCAAGGTTTGCGCTTCAACACCACCCATGAAGCCCAACAAATCTTTCGCACCTTCTGGGTTAGCAGCAGCTGCCGCGATAAAGAAACCGTCGGTCGGTGCGTCTTCACCGATTGGTACTGAAGGATCGATGATCGGGAAGCGGAAGAAGTCGATATCATCTTCAATATCGTCAGCGATCGGGTCCATAATAAATTGTCCCATCAAGTACATCGCCGCTTCACCTTGGTTGAGCGGATCGACAGCGTCTTGCCAACTATAAGCGGCCGCGTCGTCGATGAAACAGTTCGCATCGAACAATTCAGTCCATTTTTCGAATACCGCTTTAACGCGAGGATCGGTATAGCTTTCTTTACCGAGCATCAAGTCTAAGTGGAATTGAGGACCATTAAGACGCATGTTGATATAGTCAAACCATGCGGCCGCAGTCCAGCGGAATTTCGTTCCGATCGTGATCGGAATCAAGCCAGCACCGTCAAGGGTTTCACAAGCTGCAATCAACTCGTCCCAAGTTTCTGGTGGGGTAATCCCATTTTCTTCAAAGATAGATACACGATAGAAGATCGCCCACCAATACCAGCTGGTTGGCAAGAAGTAAGCTTCACCATCCACTTCTGACATCGCGCGGAAACCTTTCGGGAAGTCATCGTTCCAGCCTTCAGATTCCCAAACATCGCTGATCGGCAAGATCAAGCCACGATCGATAAAGAAACGGGCACGGTTACCCGCAAACCAGGTCAAGACATCGGGTGCTGGTTCAGCAACCAAATAAGCGCGAATCGCTTGTTTGAAGTCTTCGTGGTTAACGATGGTATGTTGTACTGGGCTGTTAGGATTAGCTTCTACATAAGCAGCAACCATTTTTTCTTCAAAAGCACGGACAGCTGGGTCGCTTGAATAAGAGTTGAACACAACTGGATTTACTTCAACAACTTCAGTTTCGACAACCGTTTCAGTAACAGTTTCGGTTTCAACCACTACGCGAGTGACTTCAACTTCTGCACCTTCGACTTCCACAGTTTCGGTCACAACGCGGGTGACTTCTACAGGCACTTCAACCACTTCAGGTTGGCAAGCGGACAAAACGGCGACGAGTGCTAACGCGACCGTTAATAAAAGGGAAATACGGAATGATTTTTTCATCAATCTCCTCACAGAAAGAATTAAGGTTGTATACCAAACAAACAATTTGAACCGAAGTAATCGATTCGTATTGTCGATACAAATTGACAATGTTTTGATAATATAGTTAAATGGCTAGAAACTGTCAATAGTTAACACAAAAACAGTCTTATTTTTGTGCACATTGCCATTTAAGCTAAACATTATCTTATTTTATGCTTTTATCAAGCCTAAACATCATCAATTGATTCCACTCCCCCAAATGTCATTATGAACGACAAACGTATCACCCAAAAAGATGTTGCTGAGCTTGCCGGTGTATCCACTTCTATTGTGTCGTATGTCATCAACAACGGTCCGCGATCCGTTTCAGAGGAAACCAAACAACGGGTTTGGCAAGCGATCGAAACACTAAATTATCGGCCGGACAAATACGCCCAAAAATTAATGCGTGAAAAATGGCAATCAGGCCAGCTCCATCAGTTCGGGGCCATTATTGGAGGAGGGGTAGAGCATTTGCAGCGACCATTTTACGGGGCGATCTTAGCGGGCATATACCAAGGGGCACGCAACACAGGCGAAAAGTTACGTTTTGTCCAATTCTTTGACGATTTACACGACCCAATTACCTTTAATCAACTTACCGATCAAAGTGAAATATCCGGCTTGATTTTAATGGCGATCGATCAAGCCATTAAAACAAAGGCAGATGAAACATTGCTCAACAAATTACTAGATCGTATAGACAATGTGGTTTGTGTTGAACAAAAATGGGGGAATTTACCGGCCGTCGTCTTCGATTTACAAGAAGCGGCCTATAAAGCGGTTTCCCACTTAATCGGTCTGGGTCATCAACATATCGGTTATATCGGACTCAATGATCGGCGTGTATTTGGGTACCAACAAGCGTTTTTCTCGCAACACATACCGATCAATCGAGAATTAATCTACACGCTCGATTTAATCAATGATGCAGTCGGAGGGTATGATGGTGCGTCCGAGTTACTAAACTGCGGCCATCCGCCTACCGCGCTTTGCGCCGCATCAGATGAAGTCGCAATCGGTATTTTGCGCTACGCACACGAAAACAACCTATCGATCCCCCATGACATCGCCCTTGTCAGCATCGATAATGTCGAACTTTCCCCTTATCTGACCCCTGCGTTAACCACCATTGACATCCCCAAACATCAAATGGGTGAGCACGCCGTTCGTATGTTGCAAGAACGTGCTCAGCACCCGAAATCCCCAGCGGTTGCGGCCGTTTTACCGACAGAACTCATTATTCGCGAATCTTGTGGTGCTAAAATCAAACAAATCTCCTCGCCACTCTTTCACTAAATGAAATAAAATAGTCTGCATGAAACAGACGGAACAGATAGAACGAACAACATCAACAGAGACATTAAACACACAACCAACAAAGGCTATCTATTTTTTACGCATTTTCAGCATAACCACCCTTTTATTCGGGTTGATACTTTTCAGTGCCATGTTTTATTTGGTCGCGAGCGGGCCGAATGCTCCCATCGTCTTAAAAATGCAAGATGCCGGCCCGGTCGCTTTTATCGGTCTCATCACCATCACCTTCTCACTTCCCCCACTCACAAGGAAAACAAAAGGGTTCGATGCCACAATCGGAATCGCCATGACTTTTTGTCTTATCCTCCTACTCGAGTGGGGTGTCCGCTGGATCGCCCCACAATCAACCGATACGTCATACGATTTCCCCAAACAAACAATTCAAGCAAACGGCGCAATCAACGAACTCCCCCACCCACATATCGGCTACACTTACGCGCCCAACCAAGAAATATCAAAGGTGATTCAACAACTCGATGAGCAAGGGGACATTCTCAGTGAAGAGACAAGGGTAGGGCGCACGGATCAGTACGGCCGTCGCCTCGTCCCGATCACGAACCTAGAGGATCGACCGTACCATATCATCTTCTTCGGAGGCTCATTCACCTCCGGTTTTACATTGGATGATCAACATTCGTTACCCACACAGTTGGGCCAACAGCTACCAACTTATGCACCATACAACTATGGTGTTGATGGGTACGGCACACAAAATATCCTCGCTTTGCTAGAAACAACCGATCTAACAACCCAAGTTTCACAGCCAGAAGGGATCGCGATCTATGTATTTATGGCGGATCATATTCAGCGCGTGATCGGGCACTCCAGTGTGATTTGGCAGGAGCGTTTACCTTATTATCAACTAGATCAAAGTGGGACCGCCCATCATCAGGGAAAAACCTTAACTTCGGCTCGGCCACTAAGGGGGCTGATTCAAGGTGTTTTGCTTAGAAGCGAACTAGCCAAGCTCTTTAATGTCGGGTTTCCTCGCAATTGGACTGAAGATCATTATCAACTCACCACGCAACTAATCCTCCAAGCCAAAGCGGAATATCAGGCCCAATTTGGCCCAGAAAATCAATTTATCGTTGTCATTTATCCATTTTACGGCGCGCCGGAATTGCTCCCCTATCTTGATACGGCCAACATTGACTATATCAATTATGATTTTCTCTCCCCCTATGGAGACACCCTTCATCCCGATTATTGGCAAGCGGGCGGCCACCCGAAAGCGCTCACTCATGCGGCCGTCGCCCACCAACTCGCCCAAGACCTAGCACCGTACACACGCTAAATCTAGGCCAATATAAGAGTTAAGAAGACGACACCTCTTACTCTTACTCTTGCTCTTACTGAATTACGGCCGTTCGCCCAACACCACATCCACATCGATAAACTCACCATCCCGATAAACGGTCATGGTAATCGTTTCACCAACTTCTGTTTCGTAAACGAGATAAGCGGTTAAATCGGCCGTATCATTAATTTCGGCCCCGTTAATAGCGACAACAAAGTCACCACCGGTCACATTGTTTGCACCCGCGCCACGCAAACCGGCATCCCCCGCAGGGCTACTGGATGCCACAGCGGTGATATACACCCCGTTCGTTTGGGGTAAGCCTAACGCTTCTTGTGCGGTCAAATCAAGCGCAGGAGCCATACTAATCCCCAAAAATGGATAGACATGACGGCCGTTGGCGATAATCGATGGAACTACACGGTGGGCGATATTAATCGGTACAGCAAACCCCACACCGGAGTTCGATCCGGTTTCCGAACGAATCGCCGAGTTAATTCCCACCACTTCACCATTCAGATTGAGCAGAGGGCCACCCGAGTTACCGGGGTTAATCGGCGCATCCGTTTGAATAACATCAGGCAATGAATAACGGCCCCGCTCAGTTACCCGCTGTGAAGGCAATGTCCGTTCTAAACCACTAATAATCCCCAATGACATGGAGCTTTGTTGCCCAAATGGATTCCCGATCGCTACCACAAATTGGCCGATTTTGTTCTGAGCCGAGTCACCCAAAGTTAAGGGGTTAACACCGGCCGGAATTTCCGGCACCCGAATGACAGCTAAATCGCTATCCACATCGGTCCCGACAAGGGTCGCTTCCATCCGATGGCCACTGGGGAACAACACTTCATATCGATCCCCATTTTGGACAACGTGATTGTTGGTAATAATATGCCCATCACTATCCGACAAAAAGCCGGTCCCGGTCCCCAAGGGAAGCTCACCATCGTAGTTGAAAATAAATACCACGGCCGGGTTCACCTGTTCATAAAGAGCGATAAGCCGGTCTTCCATTTCTAAGCCCGCAAATTGCGCGGCCGAATTTGCCGTTGTTGCTGGCACAACATCTTCAATAGCCGCTTCTACTTCGATTTCCGGCTCACTCAATATCGTCGTAACGCCGTCTTCTTCAACGGCCGGAATAGCCGTTTCGGCAATTGTTGACAATGTATTCTCTTGTGGCGAGGCCGTCACCGCCACAGTGTTAAAACCATAAGCCGATAGATCGACTTGTAGTAAACTGAGTGCAGGGATCAGCAAAGCCCCCAATAAAATGCCGATAAGTAGCACAGTAACGGCAATAATGCCGATATTCCGCGAACGATTAGAATCTAAATTATCCATAATTGCTGTTTGTCTCCGTTGATATGGTCATTGGCAGATTTGCCAAACGGTTAATCTTGCTTTTTATTTTGTTTGTATACATAACTCGTAGTTGATCAAGAGTTTAAGGGGGAGATATTAATAGTCAATTACGGTCGTCGCTTTTTTATCCAAAGCTAACCGCAAGCTCACGCGCCATTCATATAAGCCGGTTTTCTAGGAAAAATCCCCCCCATTACCGCATCAACCAAGGTGTAGGTACAATCTGTTTGTGACCCATTCAAATTCTTTTTTTGCACGTCCAACCGAATACACCGTTTATCTACGCTGGTTTCTTTTATTTATAGCGATTGTGGGGGCGATTTACACGGTCACTCAAACAGGTAATGCTACTTTACTGACTTTATTTATTGTGAGCTACACATTTTGTCTCAATTTTAGTATTCCCACACCGGTCGGTCATATCACCTTTGTCCCTTTGCTCGCCTTACTCAATCTCATTTTACTCGGACAAGAAACCACCTTAATCGCTCTACTAAGTAGCATGATGATCGCCGAATTACTCTTTCCGGTTTGGCGGCCACTTTGGCACAGATCTCCCTTAACAGATTTCAAAACAGCATTCCCACGTATCCGTTTTACATTAGTACAAGCGGCCGTTTACACAACCACACTTTATGTAAGTGCTCAGCTCGCGCCATTGCTCGCAAGTATAGACCTATTGCCAAACCTCGGAGCGATCAATTTTTTCTTAACACCACTTTATCTCTCACTCTTTCTCGTTTACAGCGCAATCTACCTGACCATCTATGCGTTAACCAAACCGATCTTATCTTTTACTTGGTCCAACTATTTCAGCCAAGCTCAGCCCTATCTAATCCTGTCCCTATTGTTACTACCAACTGTCACATTGGCCGCGATCCTCTACCAAAAATCAGGGTTGACATTGCTCGCACCAGCACTCATCATCTTTCTGTTTTTTAACTTCCTTTATTGGGCTGCATGGCAAAATAGCAAAAACCTTCGTCAACAGATCCAGCAGTTAGCGCGTCTCAATGAAGTCGCAGAACAACAACGTGAAACGCTTGACATTCAGGCGATCGTGCAACGGTCTTACGAACAAATCAAAGCTTTAATAGAACTAGATGAGTTCACCGTCTTTATAGATGGTGGCAATGAAACATGGCACAAGCCGATTCACATTAAATTTAATGCCTCACAAGATACTCAAATAGCGGACATAGATAGCTTTACACGTTGGGTTATTAACCACTGCCGCATATTGGATATCGACCGCAGTACAATTCACTATGCCAAAGACCACCATCTAACACCCCCAGATCCACTCCCCTACTCTTGGCTAGGCATCCCTCTGACACAAGATAATCCGCTCAAAACGATCGGGGTCATGGTCTTACAACAGCATACCCCAGATCGTATTATTGATCGCTGGCGCCGCGAGCTTCTCAGTGCGATCGTACGCCAAACCAGTGATGGCATTGAAAACGCCATGCGTCATGGCGAAACCGTTCGCCTCTACACACAAACAGATGCCGCCTTGGCTCAACGTGTCGAGCAACTCCAAGCGATTCTCAATACAACAAGTGATGCGATTGTGCTTATCAGCCCGACCGGAGAGCAGATCATGGCGAACCTATTGGCACAAGATCTCTCCCATTTAGGCTATACCCCCAGCGAGCGACAAACATTACACCAAACACTACCCGATCATTTAGACAAGGAAATGATTCAGTTAGCCGAGAATCATGATAATCAACCCCGTTGGTTTGAACGTAGCACCGCACCGGTTTATCACGCAGAGCAGTTACTTGGTTGGCTTATCGTCTTACATGATGTAACCGCGATGCAAGAGCGAGCTGTGTGGCGTGAGCAGTTTACGAGCATGGTTGTTCATGATCTACGCAATCCGATTACCACGATCCTGACGACTCTAGACTTGATCGGCCGCAGAATCTCCTCCGATCCGACACCTAATTCCGATCTCATTCCGTCTTATCTACAAACCGGCCGTCGCGCCAGCCACCACATGCTTGATCTAGTCGACTCACTCATGGATGCCACCCGTTTAGCAGCCGGTCAACTCATCGCCGAAGTAGAAGCGATGCACCTAAAACCCCAAATCGAGCAAGTTATTCAACAGATGACCCCCCAGCTCACAGAGAAAGAACTGACGCTCAATCTACATAGCACCAACACAATCCCTGCCATTTGGGCAGACGAAGAATTAGTGCGCCGTGTGGTCGCCAATTTATTAGACAATGCGTTCAAATTCACCCCTCGATCCGGCCGTATTACCATCACGCTCGAACCCAATTCCCCTCAATCAGGGCACGAAGCGGGAATTATCTGCGCCATAAATGATACCGGCCCCGGTATTCCACCATCACAACGCCAACACATCTTTGATCGCTTCGTTCGTATCGCACCCAACCAAAATCAAATTCGTGGCACAGGGCTCGGCCTCAGCTTTTGCCAACAAGCACTAGAGATTCAAAACGGCCGTATCTGGGTTGAAGAAGGGGATAACGGGATCGGTAGTAAATTTATCTTTACCTTACCCGGACCGCCCCATTTTGATTTAGATTAATTTTTCTGATACTGCCGAATTTGGTGGGATAAGCGTAAATCGT
>WTJY01000430.1 GCA_011524645.1 Anaerolineales bacterium
ATAAATCCACCATCTAACTAACAGAGAAACTATCATGAGCGAAAAAGAAATGTTCGAAGCCCTACACCCCGATCCCACTAAAAATGGCACCCGCGTAACCAAAGCTTACTATGATGCCTATCGTGAAGCATTGCTACAAGTTATCCCCAATACGGCCGAAGGGGTCCCCTTTTCCAGTTTGAGCAAAGCGGTGCAACCCCATGTTCCGGCCGACATCTTGGCCCAAACCTCTCCCGGTTGGTGGGTCACCACCGTCAAACTAGATCTAGAAGCGCGCAAAACTATCGAACGGCTTAAGATCAAAGGACGTCAAAACGTCCGCTTGGTATGATCCCTGCGCCACGCCCCGAAAAACCCTACACACCTGTTACCAACTTTATAAACAATACGCAGAACCTACACCCCACCTCCACAGATTCTCCACATTTGCTCGATATGCTAAGAAAAAACAGGCAAACAAACGTGAATCGGGTGAACACTTTAGATCTAATTCGCCATCAAGCGACACAACCAAAGTGAATCACTCTAAACAATGAGGTGTAATTTGATGACACAAAATCGGCGAAAAAACAGGCTTGCACTAATCGCTCTAGGGGTGATTATGCTGTTAGCCGCGTGTGCCGGAGGGGGCGAAGCGGAAAGCGGCTTAGCCGACCTAGCAGACGATGATGTAGTCACCGTCTTTAGCGGCGATTTGGCTGCCAGCGCCACAGCCAGCGGCCAAATCGAAGCGGGGCAACGAGCTAGCTTATCGGTTAGTGGTAGTAGCCTAGTGAGTGATGTATTGGTTCGGGTTGGAGATGAAGTCACGGCCGGTGATGTCTTGATGACGCTCGACACAACGGAACTCGAATTGAATCTAACCAATGCCCAACAAGCTTTGCGCGCCAAAGAAGCCAGCTTAGCAGCACTCCTAGACTCCCCAAGCGAATACGAAATCGCGGCGGCCGAAGCTGATTTAGCCAGCGCACAAGCGAGTTATGATGATTTGCTTGATGGGCCGAGTGCCGAAGAAATTGAGATCAGTGAAGCGGGTGTAGCCCAAGCGAACGCCACAATTTATTCAGCCAATGCCTCGCTCAACAACACCTTATCTACGGTAACAGAAGCGGACGTGGAAGCGGCTCGGGCCGAACTTGTCGCAGCCGAAGCACAGCTCGAGCAAGCACAAGAAACCAATGAGCGCTTCGCCAATGATCGCACCCACAACGCCCTGATCACGGCCGAAAACAGCTATGCGGAAGCGGCCGCGAAATTCGCACGGGTCTCAGCCGGTGCCGATGCCAATTCGGTCAATCAATCCCAAGCGGAAGTAGCGGCGGCCGTTTCCCGTCGTGACAGAAGCCAAGCCGAGCTTGATGAGTTACTACTTGATCCAACTGATTCTGAACTAGCCAATGTCATCTACAACGTGGCACAAGCCCAATACAACTTAGACGAACTGCTCGAGGGAGCTAGTGACGCCCAAATCGCTATCGCCGAAGCGGAAGTAGCCCAAGCACAGCTTGATGTCGCTGATGCCGAAGCGGCCTTGGCCGATGCCCAAATCATCGCTCCATTCGATGGGCTGATTACGGCCGTCAACTTCACAGTAGGTGAATATGCCAGTGGCATAGCGATCGAACTCGCTGACATGAATAGCCTTGAAGTGGTATTAAGTGTCGATGAATCAGATTTAAGCGTCATTTCGACCGGCCAACAAGCCAATATCACCCTAGAAACGTGGCCCAGCACCAACATCCCAAGTGAAGTCGCTTCGATCGCCCCTAGCGCGGCCGAAGATGGCAGTGGCATCATCGCCTATGATGTCCATGTCGCTCTGGGTGAAACCGATCTACCGATCAAAATCGGCATGACGGCCGATGCCAATCTCATTACAGAGGAACGGGCCGATGTCCTGCTCGTGCCCAATGTCGCCATCACCGCAGATCGTCAAAGTGGGCAATTCTTTGTCAACCTCATCGAGGGGGAAACGATCTCCGAAGTCGAGATTACCATCGGGCTGCGTGACAACAACAACACCCAAGTCCTCTCAGGTGTCAACGAAGGGGACAATTTAGTTATCGACTATCAAGTTCCGATTCGCGAAGGTGGACCGCCCGGTGGCGGCCGTTAATTCAGCGAGCAAATTGGTCCAATTTATCAAGCGAAACAATCTAAGACGGCAATCCAATTTAGCGCAAGCAATTTAGCGCGAACAACACAGGTTTACAAGACATGAACAGACGAACAATCTTTATCATTATCGCTGTAATATTGGCTGGAGGCGGTGGATATCTCTGGTATTCAGGTCAAAACGGGGCCGAGACAGCGGAAACAGCGGAAACAACAGAAACGGTAGAAACCTTTATCGGCGATTTAGATGCCACGGCCACCGCGTCAGGCCAATTGGAGGCTCAAGTGAAAGCGAATTTGTCTTTAAACCAATCGGGTGATGTCGCTGAAGTTTTGGTCCAAATCGGGGATCGCGTCACGGCCGGTGACACCCTTTTGGTACTCGACACGGCCGATTTAGAACGAGCGGTACTCAATGCGGAGCAAACATTGCTCATCCAACAAAATAATTTGGCGGAATTAACGACCGAAGCGACCGAAATCGAAATTTTGGCGGCCGAAGCCAATGTGAGTAAAGCGGAAATCCAATTGGCCGACATTCTTGATGGCGGCACTCAAGAAGAAATCATCGCCCAAGAAGCCTCGATTCGGGCCGCTCAATCTGATGTTGCGGCCGCCTCTGCCCGTCTATCGAGCGCCCAAAGTGGGGGCAACGCAGACGAACTCCTCGCCGCCCAAACCGCCCTCACCGAGGCGCAGGAGGCCTATACCCAAGCGGAAGAACAGCACCGTTCGACATATGACTGCACGTGGAATGAAAGTAGCGAGAGCTTCGATTGTGATCCGGAAAGCGACGATGAAAACGCACGTGCCAATGCCCAACAAGCGCTCGCCAATTTGCGTGCGGCCGAACAGCGTATCGCCGATCTACAACCGGGCGGGGACACCTTCTCGGTCGCTTCCGCCTCAGCCTCGCTTGGCAGTGCGCAAGCATCACTCCGTATCGAAGAGGCCCGTCTCGCGCAATTAATGGGGGACCCCGATGGCTCCAGCATCGCCACGGCCGAAGCCAGCTTGGCCCGCGCCCAACAACAGCTAGAAACGCTCATGGATGGAGCCGAAGAGAGCCAAGTGGTTCAACAGGAAGTGCTTGTCGCCCAAGCGGAAATCGCCTTGGCTCGCGCCCAAAAGAATTTAGCAGATGCCACCCTCTACGCCCCGTTTGACGGGTTGATTACGGCCGTAGATGTCAATATCGGCGAAATGGCTAATGGTATTCTCATCGAGCTAGTCAGCGAAGATAGCCTCGAAGTAGTCCTTGATGTCGATGAGATCGACCTCAGTTCTCTATCGATCGGTCAAGCCGCTATCGTGACATTTGAAACCTATCCAAATGTCGATATTCCGGCCCAAGTGGTCGCCATCGCCCCCGAAAACACCGCCAACAACAGCGGAACCGTGGTCTATGATGTCAACTTGGCACTCGATACAACCGACCTTCTCTTGCTAGAAGGGATGACGGCCGATGCCCAGCTCATCACGGACCAACGCGAAAACGTGTTGCTCTTATCAAACGAAGCGATCAGCATCGACCGTAGCACCGACACCTACACAGTAGATATCGTGACCGGCCGTGATGAAGCAGGAAACTTACTCATCGAAGAAACAGAAGTCACCATCGGCCTACGTGATGGCAACTTTACCCAAATCACTGGAGGCATCGATGAAGGTGTCGAAGTGGCCGTCGGCTACAACCCTCCCCCAACCCGCAGCTTTGGCCCTCCGGGAAACAACGATTAAAGAATTAGGAAGTATGAGATATGAAGTATGAACAGCGATCTGCACCTCTTTCTTACTTCATATTTCATACCTCATACTTAAAACAGTGCATCATGTCCCATTTAATGGAATTAACCAATATCACCAAATCTTATCAAGTCGGTAGCCAAGTGGTCCATGCGTTGCGTGGGGTCAACTTGACCATCGATGAAGGTGAGTACGTCTCAATCATGGGTCCCTCTGGGTCTGGAAAAAGTACGCTGATGAATATTATCGGCTGTTTAGACATTCCGACCGACGGCGATTACAAGCTCGATGGAATCGAGCTGAGTCAGATGAGCGATGATCAACAGGCCCGCATTCGAAACCAACGGATCGGGTTTGTATTTCAACAGTTTAATTTATTGCCCCGCACCACGGCGCTCAAGCAGGTCGCCTTGCCTCTCATGTACAGCGGTGTCAGTCGGCGTGAGCGGAATGAACGGGCCAAAGAGGCCTTAACGAAAGTCGGCCTCGGGGATCGCATCGATCATAAGCCGGACGAATTATCAGGCGGTCAACAGCAACGTGTCGCCATCGCCAGAGCGTTGGTCGTTTCTCCCAATATCATTTTGGCTGACGAACCGACCGGCGCGCTCGACACCAAAACAGGGGATGAGTTAATGGAAATCTTCAACGAGCTAAATGATCAAGGGATCACCATCATTATGATCACCCACGATCCAGAAGTCGCCGAACTTTCCAGACGACAAATCATGATTCGTGATGGTGTCATCGTCGAAGATTCAAAAACAGGTGAAGCGGGGTAAATCAAATGAATTTTAGTGAAAGCCTTTTAACCGCATTAGACAGTTTACAAGCGAATAAATTGCGTTCAGCTTTAACCATGCTGGGGGTCATTATCGGGGTGGCGGCCGTCATCGCCCTGCTCGCCATCGGCAACGGGGTTACCTCTTCGGTGACAGATGAGCTAGAGTCGATCGGAACCAACCTGATTACGGTATCGACCAATCGAGAAAACAGTGGTGGCTACAGCGCTCTATCCCTAAACGACGTTGAAGCATTATCTGATCCCTTCGCCTCAAACGCGATTGAAAATGTAGGCGCGGCCGTCAACGGGAATCAAACGGTCGCTTTTGAAAGCAACAGTGATACCTATGGGGTTTTAGGGGTAACCGCCTCTCACTTTGCGATCAATAACCTGACCGATCTCACGGCCGGTGACCTCCTTTATCAACCCGACATCGACAGCAATCGCCGTGTCGCCGTAATCGGCTCCACCATCGCCACCGACCTTTTTGACGAGGCCTTTCCGGTCGGTGAAAGCATTAAAATCAACGGCACCAGCTACGAAGTGGTCGGCGTCTTAGCGGAAAACGGCCAAGGGTTCGGCAGCAATCCCGATGAATCGGTTTACATTCCGCTCAGCACCGCCCAACAACGGCTCTACTCAGATCGAACACGCAGTGGCGAACGAGCCGTGAGCACCATCTATGTCCAAGCGGCTAGTGAAGAGTTATCCGATCAAGCGACAGAAGATATCACCACAATTTTGCGCGAACAGCATGGAATTACTTACAATGATGAAGATGATTTCTCTTTAATCAGTCAAACCGATCTCTTAGCCACATTTGATGTGATCAGCACCACGCTCACCCTATTTTTAGGCTCAGTGGCCGGTATTTCACTCCTTGTCGGCGGGATCGGAATTATGAACATCATGCTAGTCAGCGTGACAGAACGAACCCGAGAAATCGGTATTCGTAAAGCGATCGGCGCATTGCGTCGCGACATTTTACTCCAGTTTTTGCTCGAATCGCTGGTCCTCAGCCTCTTTGGTGGCTTTATCGGCATCGCCTTGGGCTGGCTAATCGCCATCGTCGCCGGCCGTGCCCTAGATATCACCTCTGTATTTGATGCCTCAACCATCTTGCTTTCCGTCGGATTCGCGGCCGGAACAGGTCTTGTCTTCGGCATTTACCCAGCATGGCGCGCTTCCAGCTTACGGCCGATCGAAGCGTTGCGATACGAATAAGTAGAGAGACAGAGTAGAGAGACAGAGATAGAGACTATTGGGTCTGCGGTTCAAATTTTGAATTGCAAACCCAACCCACTCTCTGTCTCTAAGCGCAGCGTCTCTGTCTCTGTCTCTAAGCGTAGCGTCTTTGTCTCTGTCCCACCCACCCAAACATTATGCCCAAAATCCTAATCGTTGATGACGACCAAAACATTGTCCGCTTAGTGCGGGGCTATTTAGAACAGGCCGGTTATGATATTTTAACCGCTTATAACGGCGAAACGGCCGTGACCATTCTCAGGCATGAACGGCCCGATTTAGTGGTCCTCGACTTGATGCTACCAGACAAAGATGGCTGGGATATTACCCGCATGGTGCGTAGCGATCCGATTTTACGGGCCACGCCGATCATCATGCTCACCGCTCGGGTCGATGATACCGACAAAATCGTCGGGTTAGAATTAGGCGCAGATGATTATTTGACCAAGCCGTTTAACCCACGTGAGTTAGTGGCACGAGTCCGTTCGCAGTTGCGCCGTATTGAGCTCGATACAGAAAGCGAAACACAGCGACTCTTCTTAGAAGTCGGCGATCTACGTATGAATGTGGGGCAAAGAACGGTCACAATCAATGAGCAAGCGGTCGAACTAACGCCTACTGAATTTGAAATTTTACGGGTCTTACTCGACAGTCCAAACTACGCCTTTACACGGGACGAATTGATCGACAAAGGGATGGGCTATGCTTATGCTGGCATGGGACGTACACTAGATAGCCATGTCAAAAATTTGCGTCGCAAAATCGAACCCGATCCCAAAAAGCCGACTTATATTCAAACCGTGTATGGGGTCGGCTACCGGCTAGCGAAATAGGGGGGACCAATGAATCGCTTATGGGTTCGCATGTCGATGATGTTTGGCTCTGTCGTATTTATTTCGGGGGTTTTGCCCGCCATTATCTTCGCTGTTTTGGTCTACTTCGGGCAAATTGAAATCAACCTCCCACCGAATTTTTCTGGAGAACAAGTCGACTTTCTTACCGAACGGGTACAGCGCATGATCATTCGCGATGTGAGCCGTGTCTTATTTTTCACCATCATCACCGGCTTAATCGCGGGAGTCGTTGCCAGCCGTGTCCTCGCACGGCCGCTCCACATTCTCGAAAAGGGAGCCCACGAAATCGGAGCCAAAAACCTCGATTATCGGGTCGAAATAGAAGCGGGGAGCGATGAAATTATGGCGGTCGCCCAATCGTTTAACCAAATGGCCCACCAGCTAGAGCGATCCGAAAAGCAACGGCAAAATTTACTCGCCGATGTCGCCCATGAACTACGCACCCCACTTACCGTCATTCAAGGAAACCTGCGCGGCATCTTAGATGATGTATTCCCCCTAGACAAAGAAGAAATCGGCCGCTTGTTTGAGCAAACCCGCCACCTCACCCGTCTCGTCGATGATTTGCATGAGCTAGCCCAAGCGGAAGCACAAGCACTCGTTTTAGACAAAAGCGAAATCGACACCCCACGCTTTCTACAGGATGTCGCGGCCGGATTTCGGCCGATGGCGGAAGAAAAAGAGATCGAGCTACGTGTCGAACTACTGGGGAAACTACCCGACTTAATGGCAGACAAAGATCGCTTACAACAATCGATCAACAACTTACTAAGCAATGCGCTCCGCTACACACCGGCCGGTGGTTCGGTCACTTTGCAAAGTGAAGTCATCGATGAAACATGGTTAGACATTCGCGTCATCGACACTGGGGTCGGCATTGCGGCCGAACATCTCCCCAATGTCTTTGAGCGCTTTTATCGCACCGACCCCTCCCGCAAACGCCACCTCGACCAAGGGGGAACCGGACTCGGCCTTGCCATTGTTCGCGCGATTAGCGAAAATCACGGCGGTAGCGTCACCGTCCACAGCGCAGGACTTGGACAAGGCACGACTTTTGTAATAAAACTCCCCCTATAAAGTCGATAAGACGAAAACCACTCGCGACCAAATTCTAATCGTGTCCCCTTTCATACTTCATACTTCATACTTCATATTTCATAATTTACGCAGGAGGCCCATATGGGTGTAGGTGTCAACGCAAAACGTCTAAGTGATACAGCGCAAGCATGGTACGGCAAAGGAGATCATTTAGAGATACCGAACACGGCCGCAACCCGCATTTGGCGACAAGGGGCCGGTCCGGCCGTCGTCTGTCTACACGGGGTTCCCGCATCCGCCTATCTCTATCGAAAAGTCCTACCGGAACTCGCCCAGCGCGGTTTAGAAGGAATTACGCTCGATTTTCCGGGAATGGGGTTTGCGGACCGACCGACTCGCTTCGATTATTCTTGGACCGGTTTATCTGCATGGCTCGAACAAGCGCTAAATGCGGCCGGAATCGACAACTTTCACTTGGTCGTGCATGACATCGGCGGTCCGATCGGCTTCGATTTGGTGCGACGCATCCCACAGCGAATCCAATCACTCACCGTCCTCAATACGTTGACCTATGTATCTCGCTTTGAAAAACCGTGGGTCATGCGGCCGTTTAGCGTCCCGCTACTCGGTCTTTTGTGGACTCTACAAATCGATTCCCCCGGTATCGTCCCCTTCTTCCGTTGGAAAGGGGTTACGGCCGGACCCAGCTACGCGGAAATTCGCGCCTACGGGGAAATCCTGCGCCTAACGGACGGCGGCCAAGCTTTTCGCAACATCATGAGCGGTTTTGACACCACACAAGCATTCGAAGATCGTATCTTACCCACCTTGCGCGAGCGGCAATTCCCCGCCCAAATCATTTGGGGGGAACAGGATGCAGAGCTATCTCTAGAGACATATGGTGCCGACGCCAAACAAGCCCTAGGGCTCACGAAAGAAATTTTCGTCGTTAACGGCAAACATTTCTTACAGGAAACCGCATACGTCGAAATCGCCGAGCGCATCGCGCACCTAGTCAGACAAGGTGTAGACATATGATAAACACAAAAAATGTTTGATAAAATTTGATAAAATCAGATGGGCTGTAATACACAAAACCGCGTTATAATGTGGGGGCTACAGGATCTCCTCAACAAAATTCCTGTTGAGTCATATGCGACAAAACAACAAAATCTAGATCAGCCCAATTCATATAAAACAACTTTCACCCTATAGCCTTTGTTAACAAGTGATTTTGTGTGGTGGGTCTTATGCAAAAACGATTGCACTTTGTGGCAGGCTTTTAGTCGTGGTGTTTCCTTGTAGCGATATTATCAACCTTCACCATCAGGAAACCAACAAAAATGTCAGACAAAACCCCTTTTTACCTTATCGCTCATTACTGTAATGAAGTAACTTCAGTTTCGACAGTACTCGCCGCAGGTGCCAATGCGATCGAATTAGATATTGGATATGATGGCACCAATATCAAAGTCTCACATCGTAAAGATGGAAGTGGCGGCGTCTTGATCGACACTTATCTATCCGGTGTGCAAGAAATTCTCAAAAATAGTGGCGCAATAGCTAAAAATCCGAACCAGCTATGTTTAATGATCTTTGATTGCAAAAACCCGAACATGCCATTAGACACGTTGATGAGTAAAGTTAACACGACACTTCCTTATAGCACGTACAAAGTAAACTTCCTTTATTCGACAGCAAAAGCGGCGAATGTAAGCTTCTTCAAAAGTGTTAAAACGCTAAACAGTTATGAAGCGCTCGCCATAGATGAGGAAGATTCTCCGGGTAAAGTTTTTGAGGCGTTCCAAAGTGTCGGATTTGCAGGTAACAATATCGGCTATGGGGATGGGATTACATCCGTGCTACCGGGGCCAAATGTTTTCAGCTCTGTAACCGAA
The DNA here is from genome assembly GCA_011524645.1 of Anaerolineales bacterium. Classification (GTDB taxonomy): domain Bacteria; phylum Chloroflexota; class Anaerolineae; order Promineifilales; family Promineifilaceae; genus WTJY01. The sequence goes on from WTJY01000430.1 coordinate 9,681, forward strand.
GGGTTAGGTATCGGTTTCTTCAAATTTGTTTATGCGTGGACCTATGCACGCATGGATTCGATTTCAGAATTGGTTCAAGCTGGAATTAATGGTGTTATGGTATCAGCGGGCTATGAGGAGGGAGAAGGCAAAACTAAAATTCCAGATGCCTACAAACTTATCGAAGGTAGCTCGACAGTTTATTTCGCCACACAAAACGACACCCCCTTCACAGACTCTCCTTTACAAACCGCTTACCAATTGGTGGTTAAGACAAGCTCAAGTTCAGGTGCGGGCACAGATGCGCTCTTAACATTTACCTTGACGGGAGCATCAGGCAGTGCAACGCGCCAAATCACGGCCGCACCCAATCGCATGTTTGAAACAAGTCGCACAAACCTTGTGACGATTCAAGGAGTAGAATTAGGCACATTGAGCAGTCTATCGGTTATGCGGAATGATTCAGGAAACGGGCCGGGCTGGACCCTTGCCTCTATTACGGTAACCGATCAGCAGAAAGGTGAAAATTACAGCTGTAGCTTTGATTCGGACATCGGAACAAGCGCGACTAAAAAATCATTAACATCTGCATCGGTTTCAAGCCGCTACATTTTAATCGCTAACACGGCCGACAAAGGTGGCGCAGGCACCGACGCTAAATTAACCTTCACGGTCAATGGGGCAAATGGTTCGGTTTCAGATACATTCGACACCTCGCTTGCAGGCGTTTGCGAAAGCGGTGACACCAATTCATTTTTCATGTCAGGTGCAGATATCGGTACAATGTCCTCTTTAACGGTTTACAACGATGATGGAGGCTGGGGGCCAGGTTGGGACCCCACAACAGTGCAAGTCATCAATGTCACCACAGGTGTTCAGCAGACATTCACGTTCACCTCATCAGTTGATGGAGGTAAAACGGTCACCGTAAATGCATAGTTAACCAACAGAGGAAACCCAGGCTCAAGATCAGGCAATGTAAGAAGCTGCCTGATCTAGGCAAAACGGCCGTTACTTCGGCCGTTTTTGCCGCATCAGCCCTTCCTGCACCACAGACGCAACCAATTGTCCTGACCGATTAAACATATTTCCTCGTGAAAAACCACGCGAATTTGACGCACTGGGGCTATCGGTCGCATACAAGAGCCAATCATCAATCCGAAAATCTCGATGGAACCAAATCGCATGGTCTAAACTGGCGAAAAATACGTTGCTATTGCGCACTTTTGCCAAGTGGGGCTGCGCGGCCGTGGTTAACAACCCGTAGTCAGACGCATACACCAACATCTGATGGTGCATCGGCAAATCGGCCGGAACCTCCTCTTTCGCTTTCATCCACACATGGCGATACGGCCGTGTGTGCACAATTTTCACCGGATCATATTCTTCAACCGGCCGGAACTCTATCGCCTTGGGATGAATCGGCCGTACATCTTTATACGTCTCAGGCTCTTTCTTCTTTAGATATTCCACCCGCTCAACATCAGACAAGAGCAAGTCAGGCGGGATCACATTAGGCATCGCGATTTGGTGATCAAACCCATCTTGACATAGCTGAAACGAAGCGGACATGTTGAAAATCGGCCGTCCATTTTGAATCGCCACAACGCGACGTGTCGTAAAACTCCCCCCATCTCGAATCGTATCGACCTCGTACACAATCGGCACATCGATATCACCGGTCAAAATAAAATAACCATGCATCGAATGTGCCAAGCGATCTTCAGGCACCGTTTGATAAGCGGCATGTAACGCCTGTCCCAAAACTTGTCCTCCAAACACCCGCTTCCATGGCGTCCGGTAATTCTGGCCACGAAATATTTTGTCGTCCATTTTTTCCAACGTCAAAAGTTGGGTTAAAGCTTTGATTGAATCGATTTTTTCAAGCATAGTAAAGTTTTCAGTTTTAACTATACAGATGCCCAACCAATTGTTTTTATTCCCCTCCGATGAGAAGGGGTTGGGGGAAGTGGATTTCTCATCCCCCTCTCTTCAAAAGTGTGGAGGGCTTATAACTGCACCTGTATAGCTACTTCTGTTTTAGATATTCAATGGAATCGCTAGCTCATACCTTTAGAAAATCAGGAAATAAAGCAACACAGCGTGCAGAATAAGGGCCAATCCCATCACGACAGGAAAAATCCAATTTTCCGAGAAGTTCGTTTTGTGACGAAAAAATTGCATCCCCACAAAACCACCGACAAAACCACCAAATAAACTCAGCATGTGAAGCACAATTTCAGGGATTCGCACATCGGCATCATTGCGGGCTTTATATTTATCCCAGCCGAAATAGACAAACGTCGCGAGGCTGATCATAACGAGCCAACTGAAATAAATCGGCAAAGAGGGAAACACAAACCGCAAAACAAGGGTCAAAATAATAGAAGGAGCCAGCGCGCCAAGCGCAAATTGCCATTGGTATTTTTTGCTACGATAGCTACGTTGCATGTTGTGGACGATTTTTGACATAGTTGAATACTGGAAATAAGTTAAGTTGTAGATAAACCGCTTAGAGCAGGCTCCCATTTTATCCAATCTGATATAAAATTCGACTTATTGAGCCAAACGGGAGCCATCTGGGCCAGCGCGATTGTTAATTGATCATCATTCATATCTCTATCCTCTCATTCCTGTGTCATGGTAAAATTTAGAGGCAAAGTATACATAAATCGAGAGTCGATCGATAGGACAGGAGAGGAAGAACAATGCCCCCCCCCACAAACAACACAAAACTAGAGACAGCCGAACAATACATCAACAGCTTACGTGGCCGTGATTTAACCGTCTATCTATTTGGCGAAAAAGTAGCGGAACCGGTTGATCACCCGATGATCCGGCCGTCAGTCAACGCCGTCGCCGAGACATTTAGATTAGCGGAACGAAATCCGGAACTCGCCACCGCCATTTCCCCTTTTACCGGCGAACCGGTCAATCGTTTTTTGCATGTGGCCACCAGCACGGCCGATCTTGTCAATCAAAATAAAATGCAGCGACGTTTAGGCCAGCTCACCGGCACCTGCTTTCAACGGTGCGTCGGCATGGATGCATTCAACGCACTTTATTCGGTCACCTATGAGATCGACGAAAAGCATGGAACCGCTTATCACGGCCGATTCAAAGCGTTTCTCACCGACATGCAACGCCACAACTACGTCATCGGTGGTGCCATGACCGATGTCAAAGGGGATCGCAGTTTGCCTCCACACCAACAAGCTGATCCCGATCTCTATGTGCGTATCACCAAGAGAACCGATGAAGGGGTCTATATCACCGGTGCCAAAGCCCACCAAACCGGCTGTATCAATAGTCATTATATGGTGGTCATGCCCACCTTGCGTTTAGGGGAAAATGATCATGATTATGCGATAGTTGGGGCGGTTCCGGTTGACGCAACAGGCATTACCTACATTTACGGCCGTCAATCATGCGACACCCGTAGCATGGAAGGAGGCACCATCGACAGCGGTAATCTCAACTTCGGGGGCCAAGAAGCGATGGTGATTTTCGACAATGTCTTTATCCCCAATTCTCTCATTTTCATGGACGGTGAATATCAATTTGCCGCCATGCTTGTCGAGCGATTCACCGGCTATCATCGTCGTAGCTATGTGTGTAAAAGCGGTGTGGGTGATGTCCTAATCGGAGCGGCCGCCACCGCAGCCGAATACAACGGCGCCGAAAAAGCGTCCCATATCAAAGACAAGCTGGTCGAAATGACCCACCTCAACGAAACGATTTACGCCACCGGTGTGGCCGCATCTTATCAGGGGCATGAAACAAAATCAGGCGCATTTTTAGCCGACGACATGCTGGCCAATGTCTGCAAACACCATGTGACCAAAATGCCCTATGAAATCGGCCGTTTGGCCCAAGACCTCGCGGGCGGGCTTATGGTCACCATGCCCTCAGAACAAGACTATCGCCATGCCGAAATCGGCCCCTTGCTCGACAAATACCTGCGCGGCCGTGCCGACATCCCTACCGAAAGCCGCATGCGCATCTTGCGTCTCATCGAAAACATGACCCTCGGCCGGAACGCGGTCGGCTACCTCACCGAATCGATGCATGGAGCCGGTTCCCCACAAGCCCAGCGTATTCAAATTCGGCGGCAAATGCAGCTATCGTTCAAGAAAGAATTGGCACAAGCGTTGGCCGGAATTATCGATTTAGACGTGCGCGCAAAATTAGAAACGGAGCTAGAAGATTACTACGGCCGAGTGTTCAAAACCGCCAAGGGGCTCTAAAGAATTTCTTGGATTCGGTGACAGTATCCCTCAGATTTGATAGCATTCCTTTTATGAACACAAACCAAGCAAGCCAACCAGCGAACAGCAAGCCACAGCGCGTCGTCGTGGCCATGAGCGGCGGGGTCGATAGCTCTGTCGCGGCCGCACTTATGGTCGAACAAGGATATGAAGTCATCGGCGTCATGATGCGTTTGTGGAGCGAAGACGGCAAAGAAGCGCTCAACCGCTGTTGCACCCCAGAGCAGATGGACGACGCTCGCCATATCGCTGCCATGCTCGGCATCCCCTTTTATGTGTTGGATGTCAAAGATTACTTCCGCGATACGATTGTCCAATTCTACTTGGATGAACACGGCCGTGGCCGTACCCCCAACCCCTGTATCGAATGCAATCGCCAGATTCGTTTTAGCTATCTCTATGATCGAGCCATGTCGCTCGATGCCGATTTCTTAGCCACCGGCCACTATGCCCGCGTCTTGCAGTCAGAATCAGACGGCCGGTTCCAATTGGCCCAAGGGCTCGATCAAAACAAAGATCAATCCTATGTCCTCCACATGCTAAGCCAAGAGCATCTCAGCCATGTCAAGTTTCCGGTCGGCCACTACACCAAGCCGGAAGTCCGTGAATTGGCGGCGAAATTCGGCCTGCCCACCGCGAAGAAAAGCGACAGCATGGACCTCTGCTTTTTAAGTGGCGATGATTACCGTAACTTCTTAGAGCGACATACCCCAGAAATCACCGTACCCGGCCCGATTATCATGGCGGACGGCCGACAGCTCGGCCAGCATAAAGGGCTCGCCCATTACACCATCGGTCAACGTAAGGGGCTTGGGGTCTCATACCATGAATCGCTTTTTGTCATGTACAAAGATCCGGTCCGCAACGCCCTCATCTTGGGCACGCGGGACCAAATCGGACACACCAAGATTACCGCACGGCAAATCAGCTGGGTGTCTGGCCAGCCCCCAGAGGGGCCGATCAAAGCGGAAGTTAAGATTCGTTACAAAGCACGGCCGCTCGCCGCTACTGTCACCCCACTCCCCGATGATCGTGTCGAAATCGAATTTGTCGATCCGGTGTTTGGGGCCACGGCCGGTCAAGGTGCTGTGTTCTATCACCAAGACATCTGTCTCGGTGGCGGCATTATCGAAGACGAAGTCAATGCCCCACAGCCAAACGTAATCCCCTTGGAGATCGGCTTATCATGACGATCGCCGCCGCAGGAATCATCTTAGGCTTTATCGTGGCCACCGCTTACGGGGCCGGGTTTCACCTCATCGTCGGCGGCCGTTTATTCATGGTCGCCATTTACCTTGTCTGCGCTTGGATCGGCTTCACCCTCGGCCATTTTGTCGGCGAAAGCATTTCCCTCACCTTCCTACGCCTAGGTGTCGTTCAACTCTTTTCCGGCAGTATCGGTGCTTGGGTCATGTTGGTTTTGGGCCGATGGCTCTTCTCAATCAATACAAATGAGTGACGAATGACGAGCAAAAAGTTGCTTATTACTCGTCACTCGTAGCTCGTCACACCCCCTATGTCTCGCAAATACCTCTTCTTCACCGTCTTTTCTGGCGGCATGACCACACTCGCCATCGAATTTACCGCCAGCCGCATGCTGCAAACCGTTTACGGTACCTCAAATATCGTCTGGGCCAATGTCATCGGTCTGGTTCTACTCTGTCTCACCGCCGGATATTTTATCGGCGGCCGTCTCGCCGACCGCTATCCCCAAGAGCATGTTTTTTATGGATTGGTCAGCACGGCCGGATTTAGCGGTGTCTTCTTTTTGCTGTTGACCAGCGCAACTCTCCGCTGGGGAGCCTCCCAACTAGCCAGCATGAATGTCGGCTCAATCCTAGGCTCTCTCCTCATCATCGTCCTCGCGCTCTTCGTCCCGATCACGCTTCTCGGCTGTTTATCCCCGTTCGCCATTCGCTTAGGGGTCCAAGACATCGCCGAAGCGGGCCGTGTCAGTGGGCAAATTTATGCGATTTCGACCTTAGGTAGCTTACTCGGTACCTATTTACCGGTTCTGTTGGTTATCCCTCTCGCAGGTTCTCGCCTCACCGCTATCGGATTCGGGACATTTTTATTTCTCGTCGGTGCCTATGGCTGGTGGCGTAACGGTGGTCCCCGAGCGATTACAGGTTCCGCCACAATGCTGACCCTGTTGCTAACGGCCGCTATCGGCTGGGGCATCGGGCCGATCAAACAAACCCCCACCCAAATCTATGAAGCGGAAACCCCTTACAACTATGTTGAAGTGGTCCGTATAGAAGATTGCAACTATCTTTTATTAAATGAAGGGCAAGCGTTTCACTCTTTTTACTGCGACAACGGCCGTGTCCCCGAAGTCTCCGTCTGGAGCATTATGCTGGCCGCCCCTTACTTCAACTTGCCGGAAGACCTAGCCCAGCCGGAACCCGCTATCGACAAAGTAGCGGTTATCGGACTCGCGGCCGGAACAATCCCCAAGCAATATATCCGCATCTTCCCCGATGTAACGGTCACCGGAATCGAGCTAGATGGCGGTATCGTGCAAGCGGGGTATGACTTTTTCGCCCTAGATGATCCCCAAATCGAAGTGGTCGTGGGGGACGGCCGTTATGAACTCAATCGCCTATCGGGCGATTACGATGTCATCACCATCGATGCCTACAAAGTGCCATACATCCCTTGGCATCTGACAACCCAAGAATTTTTCACCGAAGTCAAAGCCCAATTATCAGATACCGGTGTGGTCGCGATTAACGTCGGCCGTGTCCCGCAAGATCGCCGCTTGGTCGAAGCGTTAACCCACACGATGGGACAAATATTCCCCACTATTCATACGGTTGATGTACCGGGAACGCTCAACACCGTCCTGTTCGCCTCGGTACAAGAAACCGATTTTGCCGTTTTAGAAGCATATTTGACCACATTGCCCACCACGGCCGACCCACTCTTGCGTGGTGTGCTACAAACGGCCGTCAACGGCCGTGTCCCCACCACCCCCTCCGACCTCTTATTCACCGATGAACGTGCGCCGGTCGAAACACTCATCGACTCATTGGTGATTCGCTTCGTCCTCTCCGAAGGGGTAAGATCACTACCCCGTACCTCAATTGAATGAATGAATGAATGAATGAATGAATAAACAAAACCATAAAAAGGAAACACATGAAACAACCACTCCTCGTTAATTCCATCAAATGGATCATGATCCTCATCATGCCGTGGGTGCTCGGTTTCGGCGTGGTCACGGCCGTGATCGCTTGGGACTACCCCGCATTTGAATACCCACGCATCGAGTCGGACCGTTACGGCTGGACCGACGAACAGCGTTACGAACTGGGCAAAGCGACCCTCGACTACATTCAAAGCCCGCTCCCTGTCGATGAAGCGATTGTGCAACTTGAAGAACTCCGTTTACCTGAAGACCCCGAAAAACCGCTTTATAACGAGCGGGAAATCAAACACATGGTCGATGTCAAAGTCTTGTTTGACCAAATTCAACGACTTTTCTGGTTCTTGCTGGTTGTCACCATCTTGTGTCTGATCTACTTCTTCGCCCAGCCCGACCTGCGCATAGCTGGCGCAGACGGGATTTTCAAAGGGGGTATCGCCACCGTCATTTTGCTCACCGGTATCGGGGCCTTTATCGGCATCGGCTGGAGCCTATTCTTCGTCTACTTTCATGAGCTCCTCTTCCCCCCCGGCACATGGACCTTCTACTACACCGACTCCCTGATCCGCCTTTTCCCTGAAAAATTCTGGTTCGACATCGGTGTTATTATCAGCGTAACCGCCTTGATCGACGGCATCATCGTCGCCATCATAGGCTACTATCTGCGCCGCTACATCGCCGTCGCAATGGTCGCCATGAACCGGTCATAATCATCCATCTCAGGTCTCTGCATAAACTACAAATCGGGGAGCCTACACCAGTTTAGGTTCACGCACACGCTTATCGATGCACAAACCATCAGTTGCCGTCAGCTAATGTTAGAGATGGCACAATCAGGGATAACAGCTAAATAATTGTCGCATGTGTTCCCCAAGCCTCATGTCCCAGCAAGGCAATCAATGTAGGGATCGCCTTAGAATCAAGCCGTGTTCGTTGAATCGCCTGAGCGACCCAAAACACCATCCGATCGGAATCCGTCAAAGCATCAATAAATATCTGGCGAGCCTGATCCCCCGCCACACGACCTAGAACCATCAAGAAATGAGCTTTGAGAATCCCCTCCGTTTGAGGATAAATCTCAAGAACGGCAGGCACCACCACACCCCCCGCCTTAATCAAGTTATGCACGGCAATGCTTCGCCACCCCTTTTCATCTTCCACAGCCTGCTCAATCAAGAGTTGAATCGCACGCGGGCTTTGGATTTGGCTTAACGTGCTACATGTACAGCCGTACACTTCTCGGCTCGAATCACCTAAAAGCATTTCTAGAGTCTGCATCGTCCTATCTTCGGCCGGAAAATTAGCCAAAGATTTAGCCGTTCGGCAACGAACAATGACACTAGAATCCTGCGCGCTTTTTTCTAACCATGTTAGAGCACGCACATCTCCTAAACGGCCGAGCTTATAAACAGCATTCTGGCGCGTATTCTCATTCAAGTTCTGGAGTTGCTCAACACACCTATCAAAATCACTCATTCTGAATCAATACCGCATAAAGCGGTCCCCTGATGAAAAATCATCTGCCAACGGCCGTCTTCATATTTCCACGTCGAACTTCGCGCGGTTTGACGGCCAACTCGGCCGTTCTCTCCCACCCGTACCGACTGATAAGTCAATAAGGCCACATCAGTAGCAATCATTTTTAACGCAAACTGAGACGATTTTATTTCCCCAATCGCCCCCTCGTTTGGCAATCTTTCCAGAATATCCGCCTTGGTATACCGATTCCCCGACCGGCCGATTTCCTGAAACTCATCATGCAAGAGCCATTCAAGCCGCCCAACATTTTGACGCACCGAACCATGATGCAATTCAACCTCTAGGCCTATTAATTCTTCGAGTAATGCCTGATCCATCTTCCCATATCAAACGGCTCAAGACAAATGCTTTCCCGCATGATATTGATAATACAACAATTCTTGATCAGGCTCATTCTCCGCAATCCGGCCGTGTTCACCAAGGTCAGCACAACGGTCTGATTGGATTTGCTCCCCTCCTATCAGGAGAGGCTAGGGGGAGGTGGATTACCCCTCTCCCAACGGGAAAGGAGAGCTGATCCGGCACGAATTAAAATAATTGCGCGATCGGCTCGCGATATTTTTAATTCAAGAAACAAATTTACCTCAAAGGCAAGACGGTTATCATATATGCCTAAAAATGGCGAAGGTATTGCCTGCCATACGGCGAACAATTTTTCCACCAATCGGATCAACGGTTAATCATCATTGAACGGCGTTTCGGCAATAGAAAAAACCTCTGTATACAAAACATCACACACAATTATGTGTCGATGCCGGAAATCACAGGGTGGCAAATCAGCACAGACCTGATCGTTTTTCGTTCCAACATGCCCCATAATTTGCGCAACAGCCTCACCCCGTATGGGGTTGTATGGTTTGCCAAATCGGTTGAATCATGAGTCACGAACATATCAAACAGCTTATCACAGCGGCCGTAGCGGCCGTTAACCCTTACACCTGTACCCAGCGGGCGCTATCGTTTGACGGCAACCGGCTTCAGGTCGCGAACAACACGTTTGACCTAACAAATGGGAATCTTTATGTGATCGCTATTGGCAAAGCGGCCGTACCGATGGCCCAAGCGGCCGTCGATCTACTCGGATCGAAGATCGGGGCCGGTATCGCGGTAACCAAACAAGGGCAAACTAGCAAGGTAGAACATGACAGCTTTACCACCCATTTTGCAGCCCACCCCGTACCGGATGACAGCTCAGTTAAGGCGGCGACGGCCGTTTTCGATCTATTGACCAACCTCGCCACATCAGATCATGTTGTGTTCCTCATTTCCGGTGGCGCATCAGCCCTCTGCACCTATCCGTTAATCGAGTTAGACGAATGGCAAGCGTTGTCAAAGGCACTGTTGGCCAGCGGTTGTCCGATTCAAGCGTTCAACACGGTGCGCAAACAGCTCGATGAGATAAAAGGAGGTGGCTTGGGTGTCGCGGCCGCTCCGGCTAAAATCGTCACGCTCATTTTAAGCGATGTGTTGGGCAATCCGGTTGATATGATCGGTAGCGGACCGACTGTGCCGAACCCACAAACGGCCGCAGACGCGCTCAGAATCTTAAACAAATATGGCATCGAAAATGCCACTGCCCAACAAGTGTTAGAGCGATTAGACAGCAAACCGTACCAATTTAAGTCCCCAGTGGCCATTATTGGGGATTTATCTTTAGCGGCGACAGCCGCCCAACAAAAAGCGGCCGATCTCGGTTATGACAGTCAAATTATCGATCTGAATTTAACAGGGGAAGCACAGAAGGTCGGCCGTGACATGGCTCAACTCGCACGCAATACAAAACCGAATCAATGTCTCATTTTAGGGGGAGAAACGACAGTCACATTACAAGGTGACGGTGTAGGCGGCCGCAATCAAGAGCTAGCATTAGCGGCCGCGATCCCCCTATCTGGCGCAAAGCATCTACTGATTGCGACCTATGCCACGGACGGAGATGATGGCCCGACACCGGCCGCAGGAGCGCAAGTTACAGGTGATACCGTTCGTTTGGCTCATCAAGCGGGGATAAGCGCGGCCGATGCGCTTAGCAAGAATGATAGCTATACATTTTTTAGCCAGCTCCCCGATCATCACATCATCACCGGCCAGACCGGCACCAACGTCAATGATTTAGTTTTTATCCTAAATCGCAAACAGGTCGCCTAGCGGCCAAACCGCTTTTTCAAAGCGGCTACATCCGCCTCGGTCGGGAAACGAGACTCAATGCCGCTATTATCAAAGGTATAGCCAAATCGTTCAATATCTTGACGATACACATCCGCAACGATTTGTCGCGTTTCATCGTCATACATCTCGGTATAGGGCAATCGCTTAACTTTTGATTTGGTCGGGTTGTGGTGTGGCAGTTCAACATCTTTCCCCATAATCGACGCGATGTTCTTGAAATCATTTTTCAGATTTTCGAAATAGCCCACATAGTCAATGGGCATATATCCATTGGGGTCAACCACATAGCGGTGTTGGTAATTAAAATGAATATAAGTCAACACATTTTTCGGGTTAACCCACTCACGTACGAAACGGCCGAAATCATCAAATTGGCTCAAATGCTCCTTAGCCCAAGCTTTATCCCCATCGGTCAGCCCCCCACTTTTTAGAAACGTATAGGCGGATACCAAGCGGCTCCACGGGTTACGAACAATCGTAAACTTAAAGTAGTGATCCATCTCCGCTTTTGAATAGATCATCTGGAATGATTTCACACCGTGGTGGGTGCCGACTAAACGGCCGTATAACGCCCGTGTCACTGAAATACCGGCACATTTAGGAATATGCACAAAAATGCTTTCCGTTTCATCAAACGGCCCCAATGCGTGATCAACCTGCAAACTCGGGTCGCGCATATCTTGATAGGTTTTATATGTGCCGGGAGCGATAATGCTGTATAGACGCCGGCGTGGATCATGGGGCAAAACCCAGATCAGAGACATAAGAGAATCTTTTAAATTGGACATGAGTAATTTTCACAAAACAAAGATAATAATAAATAAATAACAGGCTTCAAATCCTACATCATGTCTTTCCGCCTGACCAGCTCTCTCATCGATTTAAGGACCAATAGCGGTATGAAAATAGTGTGAAACAATCTTGTTGCAATGGGTTAGGGAGCCACTCTGACACCTGTTCAGCCTAAAGTGATTTCATGTCAATTTATTAAATCGGCATCTACATAGCCCAATACCTTCCCGAATGCGAACGGTCTAATTGGATTTGCGCCCCTCCTATCAGAAGGGGTTAGGGGAGGTGGATTAACCCTCTCCCCCACCCCATCTCCCAACGAGAGAGGGGTGTTTTTGATCCGACACCAATTAAAAATAATCTATTCCTGTCGGATTTGGTGGGAGTTGATCAATTAACGATTGTCATTCCCACG
>WTJY01000147.1 GCA_011524645.1 Anaerolineales bacterium
CGCTGTTTCCTCAACGCGAATGGAAGTATAGCCACATACTCCCTACGTGTCAACAGATTTCGGGACCAATTTGGGGAATTGATATAGTTTCGTTCGCTTTAGATATAAAAGATCGTTGATGATTGTCTATTATGCCCAAAAAACCAAAATTCAAGAGGAATACAAGGATTGCTAGTCATATAAATTAAGGGGAAGCTGCCGTATGCGTGTACGGCCGGGCTTAGTAGAAATCAGTGTATGGGACAACTGCAAGTAGTGTGTAGTCTCTGGGTTTTGAAAGCCTGCGGCTTTGAGTTGGTGCTGGATACGAGATAAATAGGGAAGACGACTCGCAAGAAAGCCGAGGCACACCCAATTCATGGGTGTTCGGTATTGATCAATCACAAGTAAACGGCCGCTTACAGCCAGAATACGAAACACTTCCTTTAATAGAAGCTCTCTATCCCCCTCTTGCAATATCTCTTGCCACACATAAGGCATGATCACTAAGTGAACCGAGCCATCTTGAATCGGTAATAAGCGAGTCGTGCCATTTTTAAATTCGAGTCGAGGCAACTGTGGTAAGGGAGGAATGTTTTGACGAACTCGGAGCAGATGCAAGCGAGGCATAAGATGTGGAGCAAACAAATCGACTAGGAAGAAACGCCCATTAATCATTTGCTGTGCCAATTCAAGAAGTTCACGTCGCCCGCCTAGATCTAAATAAACCACATCCTTCTGCGGATTGAGCAGGCCATATTGTTTAATGAAGGCGTAATACGAAGCCAAAGGCCTATCTAGCCTTTGGTAAGTTGCCCACAAAAGTAAAAACATACGAGAAAACAACAAAAGTAGCAAAGCCAAAGAGATTGGTATAAGCCCCCAAGACTCAAAAAGCAAAGCGAACAAGGTCAGAGCAATAATAGCCAAACAAAAGCCACCATATCCCCATAAAAATAATGGTCGATACGCACTAACAAACCGAGCGGTATTTTCGAATCTCATGAATCCTTCTCTTAATTAGTAGGATGCGGAAAGTGCACGAGTGATCTCGTGAGGTATTTGAGCTATATCTGAGCCGACCATAACTGACAGCGTTTGAGCTTGAGAAACAAGGTCGGTCAAAAATCGAGTATGGGCTTCAACCGCAGTTTTATCCCATGCATCGAGGCTCTCTTCTATTAGATAACTGATGCTAATCGCTTTAGGCAATGACCGAATCTGCGTAGAGGGAGTGGATACAATAGAAGGAGATAGAATTGTCCCGATTTTTGAGAGAGAACCCCACCGGCCATGAATTAGATTATGGCTGGTAAATGAAACCGATTGTTCAGGCGTAGCATCGAGCAATTTTTGCAACTTAGGCAAAAGTGTAAATGTCTTGGGACGAATCGTAAACAAATTTGGGGTTGGATAAGCGCAAACACCGCAACGGTCTCGTTGCAAAGCGACTACATCATTAGCAAGCAGGCGCCAGCGATGAAGTAGCAGGTTTAGACCTGTAGTCGTTTTGCCACTGTGGGAAGCCCCAACAAGTAAGACAGATGTATCTGATTCAGGTGGTACAGCGGCAAAAGCATGGGCGAAATATATTCCCAATCGACGTAATGGTGCCGCCAACGTCACAAATAAAATATCTTCAAAGGCCATACTGTCCGCATATTGTTGAAGAATAGACACCTCTACCCGATAAGGAGACTGTGTTAAATCCACAAAGGCATAAGCACAATTGTGGAAAGAAAGGGTGAATTGGTTCTCTTCCGATTGATAAACAGACAAGTTCGCGAATGCGTCGATCTGGCGAACACGTGTATCAACAAAGATGGGATGCACTGTGGGGAGAATTGGCAAGACCTCAACATCTTGCCATACCGTGTATATTTGAGGCTCATAGACATCCCCATCAGGTCGGTGATGCCACCAACCGGCTAAAACACGCTTTAACTGGTTAGCAATTTGGGTACTTGTTGTATCGAACTGAACATCGCCATTCTGGGCGAAACGACTTATTAAGGAAGGCACTATTGTTGTTCACCAAGTAAAGAATCTATCGCTTGTGCAAAGGTCGTATATGGTAACGCACCAAAGAGAGGATTGCCATTGACAAAGAAACTAGGTGTGCCGGTTACGCCAAACGAAGCTCCTTCATTAAAGTCCGCGTCTACCGCTTCGGCATATTTACCACTTAACAGACAGTCGGCAAACGTTAGCTGATTTAGGTTGAGGTTGGCCGCATAATCAATAAACAACTGATTCACATCAGAATTACCGCTCCATTCCCCTTGCTGTTCAAATAGATACGCATGCATGTCAAGGAATGCGTCTTGCTCGGCCGCACAGCGGGCTGCTTGTGCAGCTTCATCTGCCTCAGCGTGAAACCCGAGCGGAAAATCTTTAAAAACATAACGCACCAGACCGGTGTCGATGTAGTTTTCTTTAATTTGAGGGAAAGTTTGAGCGAAATGACGGCCACAATAAGGGCACTGGAAATCGGTGTACTCAACAATGACGATGGGCGCATCCGGATCACCGATCGCAAAGGCATCTCCAATAGGAACATCGACCGGCTCTGGGGGTTGTTGAGCGGCTTGTTCTTGTGCCAGTTGTTCCTTATATAAGCGAACCTGTTCATCATATGCTTCACGGAAAAGTTGCTCGATGGTTCCAGCTTCCAGATTGTCAACAATAAGCTCGAACACTTCAAATGGTTGTGCACCAGACAAGAAATAGCCATCAATAAAAAAGGCAGGTGTTCCACTGACACCGGCAGCGAAACCTTCATCAACATGTGATTGAATCGAATCTGTATACTGGCCACTCAGCAAACAAGTACTAAAAGCTTGTTCATCTAAGTCGAGATCTATAGCGAAGCTACGCATCACCCCCATTACATCTGAATTACCTTGGCCCCAAGCCGCTTGCTGGAGGAACAAAAGGTCGTGCATCTCCCAATAGGTACCTTGTTCACCGGCACAGCGGGCGGCAACAGAGGCTGTACGTGCATCGGGGTGGATTTGATCAAGTGGGAAATCTTTGAGCGCATATCGAATACGGCCGGTTTCGATGAGCTCGCTTAAAATACGGGGCATTGTTTGAATCGAATGACGGCTACAGAAAGGACATTGATAATCGGTTAATTCAACAATTAGAATCGGGGCATCAGGGTCTCCTAACACGGCCGCGTAATCATCAGCCAGCACAGTTTGTTCAGGCATTTGAAATGGAGGGATCTCGACATCGGCAGCCGAGGGAGACTCTTCAACGATAGATTCACCATCTTTTACCGCATTGATCGCTTGCGCAAAAGCGGAAATCGGCTGGGCTCCCACAAAGGGTTGATCATTAATGAAAAAGGTAGGCGTGCCTGTGACCCCGCGTGATTGACCGAGATCGAGATCGGCAGTCACTTGTTCGCCATAACGATCTTCTTCCAAACAGGCGCGAAAGTCTGCTTCAGCAAGACCTATATCAAGGCCAAGTTGAACAAAAGCATCGATCGGATTAGCGGAGCTCCATAAAGACATGTGGTTAAACAGTTCATCATGCATCGCCCAGTATTTCGCGGCTCCTTGTTCACCAGCACAGCGGGCGGCATTGGCGGCGGCCGCCGCTTGGGGATGAAAGTTCAAGGGGAAATCATAAAAAATCAAGACTGCATCCCCGTTGCGAATCGAATCTTCGATCAGTTGAGGCATTGTATTGGTGAAAAAGCGAGCGCAATAAGGGCATTGATAATCGGAAAACTCTTCGATGACCACAGGAGCTGACAAGTTTCCGATATAGGCATGGCCACTTTCAGTAAAACCCATCGGAATCCCATTTTCCATATCAGCGTCCTGTTCATCGAAACCGAGGTGATCGGCATCGGCCGTATTATTATCGGCCGCACGAGTTATGCTATCATCAGCATCATCATCCGAACTGAAAGATTCTTGAAACAATGATTGAGTCGCTTCTCCAGACGAAACAAAATCATCCAAAGTAACGGACTTCGGGGATGGCGTAGGTGCCGCAGAAACGGGGTCGGTTGACGGCGCAGGCGCACAGGCGACAATAACAGCAAACAGAAACAGTAAAATTGTAGCGATCAAAGATCGACGAAACATATGGTTCTCCTAAAACACAGATGACAAAGCAAACAAAAAGATCGTTGTGTTTTAAATTGGTAGCTTAATGTTGTTTAGAACATCACCTCTGTAATCAAGACTAAACATAATTATCGGGCAAGCCATTACAGGTTGGCAATCAATTTCGAGGTTTCTTTAGCCCTTTATCAGATAGCTCATTTTTCTCTAGCTAATAATTTATGTTGACAAAAAGAGGCGATTTTTGTATAAATACGGACTGCATTCCCAACTCTTTGAAAATAAATTCCATACAGGTAGGATTAAACATGTCTCGCAAATGTAAATTGACAGGGAAAGGCCCCATGTCAGGTCATAACGTGTCTTTCTCACAAAAGAAAACAAAACGTCGGTTTTTGCCAAACTTACAAAGCAAAAAAGTATTCATTCCAGAACTCAACCGCACTGTAAAATTGCGGATGACCACTCGCGCAATGCGCACAATGGATAAAAAAGGCGGCTTGATGAATTACCTTCGTGATGAAGGGTTGCAATTGAAAGATGTTACCTAGAGTAGATATTTTTCGGCATTATGCTATATAAAAAGGTCGGTACGAGTTCGTATCGACCTTTTTTTGTTTTAAACTGCAACGGCCGTACCAGATTGACGTAATGTAAGTAACCATTACATAAGCAAAAAATTTTAGGACTGTCCATGACTCAAAACAACTCAAATGAACCGGAAATAATCATTATCAATGAAACGGACTCTCCATTCAAAAAACAGAGTCGTCGCGATACTTTTAAGCAAGAAGCGGTACGTGTATTTAGCAAAGGGGTCAAGAAGGTCGCAACCGGTGCTTGGGTCGTCGGTCAAAAAGCGTGGCGCAGCGAGGCGCGTAAGAAGACAACCGATGTGTTGGGACAGCAACTCAACAAAGCCTGGAAAAGTGATACACGCAAAAATATCACGCGAAAAATGGGGGAGCAGGCGGGCAAAGTCATCGAGAAAAATCGGGACTCGATTCAACAAGCGGTGACTAAAGCGGTGAATGAGCGATTGGATCAAGAAAAAGAACGCCTGGTACAAAACGCCAAAGAGACAGATTGGCAAACAGCAGCAAAACAGGGAAGCGCAAAGGGGCTGAAGGGACTCAGCCAGCTACTAAAACAAGTTGCTCAGCGGATAGATCGATCCCAAAAATAGCTCGTGTGCACACTATTACAACAACGCATTAAATACAGCGTCTTAGAAATCTTCTAGCTTTTTGAAATTCATCTGTTTTGCCCCCCTCTTCCGTTGAGAGAGGGGCTAGGGCAGAGGGAAATTTATAAAGCCCACCTCCCCCAGCCCCTCCCTATAGGAAGAGCACAAAAAGACAGATCACGTTTGATACGCTGTATTAAACGGTAACAGAGAAAATACACCAAGACACCCTACAAAAAGTCTACACCCTTGCATTAGGCAGTCGAAAAGGCATCTTTTATAATTGGAAGAAACCCCTTATAAAAAGGATTGTATATGCCTTGGATTAAAACAATTTCATTAGAAGATGCCACCGGTTTCCTCAAAAAAGAGTATGCCAAAGCGATAAAGCGTGCCGGCCGAATCTGGAACAATGTTGTCCCCGAAACATTTATCCGGCCGTGGGAGATTTCTGCTGATCCTTTAGAAAACAAAAAGGACAATATTTAAATGGCAAAAACAATCGTTGCGCTCTTGCGTGGTATCAATGTTGGTGGCCGAAACAAACTGCCCATGAAAGAACTACGTTCAATCCTGAGCAAGCTAGGGCACGAAACGGTTAAGACTTATATCCAAAGTGGGAATGCGGTTTTTCGTAGTGATCGTAGCGATTTAACAGAGATCGGAGTAGAAATCGGACAAGCGATCACGCAGCATTTTGGATTTACACCACAAGTTATGGTGATCGGGTTAGATATGTTAGAACAAGCGGTCGCGCAAAATCCCTATCCGGAAGCGGCCGAATACCCCAAAACGCTCCACCTCTATTTTTTAGAGAAAACCGCGACCCAGCCCAACTTGGCACAACTAACAGAACGACAAAAAGAGAGTGAGCACTTTTCATTGATCGGCCGTGTGTTTTATTTACATGCCCCAGAAGGGATCGGCCGATCAAAGCTTGCAGAGCGGGTCGAAAAAAGCTTGGGGGTGGCAACAACCGCACGCAATTGGCGTAGCGTGCAGAAAATACTCGATTTAGCACGAGAAATTACTTCATAAATTTACCAGTTTCACCATAGAGAAAAGATTATGCTCAATTACATTCATGTGCCGGCGACTGAAAAAGAAAGTAGTGAAACCCCAAAAAAGAAAATAGACACCCTGTTTGCCGATATGCAAGACAAAAAAATCAAAGATATAGTGGTCTATATTCATGGTGGCATCAATACTTATAACTACGCGCGAAAACAAGCGGACAACATTACAGCCCATTTAAAGAGCGAAGAACGCCATTGTATAACCATTGTTTGGGAGACGGGGCCTGTCGAAACATTAAGGAGTCAACTCCAAACGCTAATGAAGCGGCCGTTGCTACAGAAAATTAGTAGCTATCTCAACAAGCGATTTGCTCAATCTTTTCCAGAAAAGAAAGGGACGCCAGGAACGCTTAGCTGGGGGAGGCGTAGTCAAGTGGATCCTGACGATGTATTGGCCAAAGTGCTCACAGCAGAAGATGCGACCACATTGGATGAAGTAACATCGGCCGCATTGATCACCCAGTTGGCAAATGATTTTAAAGATGAAATCGATGGAGACTATGAATTAATAGCGGAAATTGCAAAGGAAATCGCAGATGCGGACATCGCCCTGACAGATGAATTTATGGCTGATGTCAAAACAACAGCTCGGGCAGGAACATTAGGGGCTTTCGACAATTTAGACTTGCCCAACTTTATGGGGCGCATAGGGGTTCGAGTCGCAGAGCGTATAGAAAAACGGCGAGACCACGGCCGTTGGGCAACGATTGTCGAGGAAGTTTTTCGTTCTATCTATCTGGCCGATATTGTTAAGGCATCATGGGATGACATGAAAAAGCGTGCAGCTGATATGTGGCAGGAAAAAGATGGGGATACATTTGAGTCTGCCTATTATTTTTTGCATAAATTACAAGAATACACAGAAAACAACCCTGACACACGTATCAATTTGATGGCCCATAGTGCTGGATCAATTTCTGTATGTCATTTGTTAGCAACGGCCGCTAAAAAGTTTCCAAAAATCAGTTTTGGACATGTTATTTTCACAGCACCCGCAGCATCACTCAAACTCGTCTACGATGAAGTCATAACCAAAACGGATCGGTTTAAAGAGTTCACTTTATTTACCCTTTCAGATGAGCAAGAGTTAGCCGATGCGATCTTGCCACACATCTATCCTTCATCGCTTCTATATTTGGTATCGGGAATTTTAGAGGAAGACGTAGATGAACCCTTAAGCGGAATGATGCGCTACCAAACAGGTGAAGAACCATTTAGAAGTGGAATATTTGCTGAAACACGCAACTTTATTCAAGAAAAAGGAAAGGAGCGTCTAATTTTAGCCCAGCAACCGGCCACACCAGCCGGTTTACAAGTAAAAGCCACCAGACATGGAGATTTTGATAAAGACCGTGCAATGCTAGAAAGTATAAAAAAGCTCCTTGATCAGGGCTAAATTACTTGCTTTCCGCGATAATCTCTGTCACATTACCGAAAACGGGTAAACACAAAGTTGTTTCCCCACACAAACAAGATCCTTTTAGGAGAAACCGAGACTTATGACCATTCAACATGGCTTTCAACTCATGCGCGACGAATATGTCAGCGAAATCCATAGCCAAGTACGCTTCTACAAACATATCAAAAGCGGCGCAGAGCTTTTATCTGTCATCAATGATGATGAAAACAAAGTTTTTGGGGTCAATTTCCGCACCCCCCCCACCGATTCGACAGGATTACCCCATATCTTAGAGCACGTCGTTTTAGGTGGATCACGTAAATATCCACTAAAAGAGCCATTTATTGAATTAGTCAAAGGATCGCTTAACACCTTCCTTAATGCATTCACATATCCGGATCGCACTTGTTATCCAGTGGCAAGTACAAATCTACAAGATTTTTACAACTTAACAGATGTCTATCTCGATTCTGTTTTTTATCCGCTCTTAACGCGTCATCATCTCGATCAAGAAGGATGGCATTACGAACTCGAAGATATTAATGATCCCTTGACCTATCGAGGGGTTGTCTTTAATGAAATGAAAGGGGCATACTCATCTCCGGAAGGATTGCTGGGGAAATATCAACAAGAAACCCTATTTGGTCCTAATCATACGTATGGTGTTGATAGTGGTGGCGATCCCAGTTTCATTCCGGACTTGACTTATGAAGATTTCAAAGCATTTCATGACCGTTATTATCACCCAGCAAATGCCCGTTTGTATTTTTATGGGGATGATAATCCAGAAAAGCGGCTCGAAATTTTAGACGCCTACTTACGCGACTTTAGTGAAATCGAAGTGGACTCGGCCGTGCCAATCCAACCGTTACGTGATGAAATCCAGCGGCATGTCTACTCTTATGCGGCCGATGAAGGGGAATCTGATGATGGGAAAAATTTTGTCACGCTTAATTGGCTCCTGCCCGAAATCAATGATTTGACAACAGAAGTGGGCTTGGCCATATTATCGAGCATTTTATCAGGTGCACCGGGGGCGCCATTGCGTCGTGCCTTAACCGAATCGGGGCTTGGAGAAGACACCATAGACGGCCGTTTCTCTAGCACACTGCGCCAAACCACCTTTTCGGCCGGTATGAAGGGGGTAACCGATGAAAATATCGCCAACGTCGAAGCCCTTATCGAAAGCACATTGCAAAAGCTTGTTACGGAAGGGATTGATCCCGCAGACATTTCAGCGGCCATCAATACATTGGAATTCCGTTTACGCGAAGCGAATACCGGCAGTGCACCACGAGGACTTATTTACATGCTCGGTGCTTTAAGTTCTTGGATCTATGATAAAGACCCTTATGAGTCGTTACGCTATGAAGCTCCGTTACACAACGTAAGAGAAGCGATCGCTCAAGGCGGTTATTTTGAGAGTCTTATCGGACAATATCTGCTGGAAAACAACCACCGTTCCGTTGTGATTTTAAAACCGGACACAGAATTGGCGCAGCAAATAGAACAAAAAGAAACGGATAAATTAGCCGCCGCCAAAGCGAACATGAGCCAAGCGGACTTAGAAGCGATTATCGCCAATACAGAAGAGCTACGAGCGCGACAAGAGCGACAAGATTCGCCTGAAGAATTGGAAAAGCTTCCATCATTGACCGTGAACGATTTGGAAAAAGAAGGCAAGAGCTTGCCGATCTCTATCGACCACTATGATCAGGCAAAAGTTATCTCGCATAATTTATTTACAAATGGCATTGTTTATTTCCGTCTTGGGCTCAATTTACATGTCCTCCCCAATGAATTATTGCCCTATGTCCCTCTGTTTTGTTATTCCCTAACGGAAATGGGGACAGAAACTGAAGATTATGTGCAACTCGGGCAGAGAATCGGCCGGTTAACCGGTGGAGTTAGTGCGTTTCGGCAAATTAGTAGCACCCGCCAGCAGAAAGAAGCGATTTCATGGCTATGGGTTCGAGGTAAAGCGACAATGGACCATGCTCAAGATATGTTAGATATCATGCATGACATTTTGCATACTGTACAGCTGGACAATAAAGAGCGCTTCTTACAAATGCTTTTGGAAGAAAAAGCGAGTAGCGAGTCAAGTATTGTCCCAGGGGGACATATCGCTACGATTACTCGTCTACGAGCACGTTTTAGTGAGGCGGGTTGGGCTAGCGAACAAATGGGAGGAATCGAATACCTGTTTTTCTTGCGTCGTTTGGTCGAAGATGTCAAAAACGACTGGTCTGGCGTTTTAGAAAAGCTAGAGCGAATCCGCTATCTGCTGGTGAACAGAAATCATATGATTTGCGACACCACATTAGATGCGGATCATTACAAAACGTTTGTACCGTTGGTACATAAATTGCTCGACACATTCCCAAGCAACGAAGTCGTTATTGAAAAATGGGATCAAAAAACGCTACCTGAAAATGAAGGGCTTGTTATCCCATCACAAGTCAACTATGTGGGGAAAGCGGTGAACTTATTTGAACACGGTTTTACGCATCATGGATCGGTTGCTGTCATTACAAAATTATTGGGAACCGGCTATTTATGGGACAAAGTCCGCTTGCAAGGTGGTGCGTATGGAGCATTTATGCCATACAACAGCACGACCGGAGTCTTATCGTTTTGCTCTTATCGAGATCCCAATATTGTGCCAACCCTAAACGCATATGACGGCACGGCCGACTTTTTAGCCAATCTCGAACTTACGCAAAGTCAGATTGACAAAGCGATCATCGGTGTGATCGGTGATCTAGATAGCTACCAACTACCAGATGCCAAAGGGGCGACAGCACTCAACCGTTATTTGCATGGCATCACAGATGATTATCGGCAAATGCGCCGTGATGAAGTACTTGGAACAACGCTAGCTGATCTAAAGCGATTTGCGACCGTTTTGCCCGCCGTATCACAACATGCGCATACGGTTGTGATCGGTTCGGCCGAAGCGATAGCAGAAGCGAACGCAACGCTTGAAACAGAATTAACCATCACTCCAATCATGTAAACTAGCGGGGAGCCTACATAAAACAACTAAAAAAGCTCGAAAAAACTTGGGAAAAGTGCCAAATTAAAGGATTCATATGACCCATCAAGTCGGTGATATATGGCTGAAACACGGCCGATCATGGCTTTTTTACAGCCACCCCCAACACATCTTCCAGACAAAAGAAGTGAGCAAAGTCATCGAGACGCTTCAGCAAGCGGAAAATATGGCGCAGTCTCAAAACTTAATAGCGGTCGGGTTTGTTAGTTATGAAGCTTCGGGCGCCTTTGATTCAGCACTCCAAACACATGATGCATCAGGTGACTTTCCCTTAATTTGGTTCGGGCTATATGATGTAACAAAACGAAAAGAACAAGAGTCTCTACCGATACCCGACGGAAATTATGAGATCGGATCATGGCAAGGAAACTTACCAGCAGATGAATATGCGAAGTCGATAGACAAAGTAAAAAGATATATCGCCCAAGGGGACACCTATCAGGTCAACTATACCTACCGACTACAGACAGAGTTCCGTGGCGATCCATACCCATTCTTTTACAAAATGAATCAGGCCCAACATGGCTCTTACAGTGCTTATATCTATCTCGAAAATTATGCGATCTGTTCGGCATCTCCAGAGCTATTCTTTGAGCTAGAAGGAACATCGCTCAGTTCAAAACCGATGAAAGGAACGGTCAAGCGTGGCTTTAAGTTCGCAGATGATGATCGGATCGGCCGTTGGTTACAAAATTCAGCCAAAAATCGGGCTGAAAATGTCATGATTGTTGACATGATTCGCAATGATATGAGTCGCATCGCTCAATTAGGCACCGTAAAAGTTCCCAAGCTATTTGAAATAACCCCTTACCCAACACTTTGGCAAATGACCAGCACCGTTGTGAGCCAAATCAAACCGGAGACGAGCATGGGGGATATCTTCAACGCGTTATTTCCATGTGCTTCGATCACCGGTGCACCCAAAGTGCGTACGATGCAAATCATCAAAGAGTTGGAGCGAGCACCACGTCAACTTTATTGCGGCACAATTGGCCAATTTGATGGACAAGGTACAGCACAATTTAATGTGGCGATCCGCACAGTGATTATTGATCGCGCAAACCAAAAAGCGGAGTATGGTGTAGGTGGGGGGATTGTTTGGGATTCAAATAGCCAAGAAGAATATGGAGAATGCCATACGAAAGCGGCCGTTCTGACCGCGAAACGGCCGTCATTCGATTTGCTAGAAACGATTTTGTGGGAACCCGGCAAAGATTATTTCGCACTCAAGCGTCATCTAGGCCGAATGGTTGAATCGGCCGATTACTTTGGGTATCCGATTAAAGTTGGGGAGGTTATTGATCTTCTTTATGATTTATCAGACACATTTTCAGCTGATCAATATCACAAAGTACGCTTGCTTCTCTCTGCCTCTGGATGGCCTCGTGTAGAAAGTAGCCCCTTTACGCCAAACCCTGACAAAGTATGGCGACTGGCACTAGCTAGTCGGCCGGTAGATAGTCAAGATATCTTCCTTTATCATAAAACAACCCATCGCGCCGTTTATGATCCGGCCGTGGCAGAGCGAAACCGATTGGGAGTCGATGATGTAATTTTATGGAATGAAAAAGGGGAATTGACCGAAACAATTATCGGCAATATCGCGCTGAAAATAGACGGAAGCTGGTTTACCCCGCCAGTAGAAAGCGGTTTATTGGGTGGAACATACCGCTCGCGCTTACTCGCTTTAGGCGGTTTACGGGAAAAAAAATTGGTGCGTGCAGACCTAGCTCGTGCAGAAGGTGTCGCGATGCTAAATTCGATACGCAAATGGTGTCATGCGGAACTTGTTACCCCTCATCCCAATACTCGCCCCCCTCAATAATGGAAAGCAGTTGGTGAGGAAATTGACTGCGGTCAATCGGTTTGCAGATAAATCCATTGACCCCACGCTCTTGGGCACGCGGGACTTCAATATCGGGGTCCGCCCCACTCACGATCACGACCGGAACATCTTTCATATGATCAAGCTTGCGGATTTCAGCTAGGATATCGTAGCCGGTTTTCCGGCCGGGCAACATCAAATCGAGAACGAGCAAGTCGAACGGCCGACTTTCACCCCGAATGCTAGTGAGAGAACGATCTCCCCAATGATCTAAAATCACTTCCCCACCTTGTGATGAAATCGCCATAGAGATTACAGCTTGGCCGGTAATTTCGTCCTCAAGAACAAAAATCAATTTTTTCTTTAAAATCATAGAGCCTCTACTCATATTTATTTACTCGTCATGATCAAGTGGCAAGCAAACATAAAATGTCGAGCCAACATCTACAGTACTTTCAAACCAAATACGACCTCTATGCAGATCAACTAAATGCTTGGTGATTGGCAAACCTAGACCTGTACTTAGCGGATTATCGATATTATTTTGCGCTTGGGCAAATGATTCAAAAACAAAATCCTGATCTTCCTGTGGAATCCCGATACCGGTATCTGATACAGATATCTGCACATAGCCGTCTTCAAGAATAGACATATCCATATCGACATAGCCGGAAGGGGTATATTTAATCGCATTGGAAACAAGATTGAGCAAAATTTGACGAATACGACGGCGGCTACCCCGAACAATTGGTGCTTCATCGGGACGGTTGGCCCGTATTTCCAGCGACCGGTCTAAAACCAGCCCTTGCGCTATTTCGTAAATGGCATCGAAAATAGTCATCACATTAACCGGTGTAAACGGAATTTTTAACATACCCGCTTCAAATTTAGTAATGTCTAAAATATCATTCACCATACTAAGCAAATGGTGTCCATTGTCTACAGTTTGTTGTAGTGCTTTAGACTGTTCTTGATTAACATCCCCCATCACCCCATCCAAAACAAAACCGGTCATATTAATAATGCCATTTAATGGGGTCTTGAACTCGTGGGACATATTTGAAATAAATTGCCCCTTGAGTTTATTGGCGCGTTCAGCTTCTGAACGGGCTTGAGTCATAGCCGAAAACGTTTGTGCATTGTCGAGAGCAACAGATGCTTGAGCCGCAAAAGCGGATGTTAGTTCAATTTCTTCCGTAGTAAAAGGTTGCAAAACGGTACGTGACAATGAAAGCATGCCGATAACCGTTTCATTCTTGATCAGGGGAGCCCCAAGCCAAGAACGGGTCTGTGTCAACCCTGCGAGCTGTTGCCATGTAGAAAACTGCGTCACGTCATCGATTGCCAATGGCCGCAAGGTGTTACGAATCGCGTTAAACGCATCCCCATGGGTTTGCAAACGGACATTAATCTCCATAGGGTTACTGGAGGCCGGAAACCCATGATGAGCCACCACCCGCAAGCCATTTCCTTCTAGCAATAAAATGGAGACCCGACTCATCTCAATCAGTTCAATCAAGTTATTTAGAATCAGATCGAAAACTAAATCAACCTGCAAGGTACCGGAAATCGCACGGCTAATGGTATTAAGCTTTGCCATCAGGTCGCGGCTTAGCGAGATTTCTTTATAAAGTGTTGCGTTATAGACCGCAATCGCGGCTTGGTCGGCTAGTACCTGCATATTTTGCAAAGAGTCGGAAGCGAACGGCCGTGCCGTTGTGCTTTGAATGTTCAAAACACCCAACAAATTCTCACCCACCAGAAGAGGAATAGCGACTTCGGTAAATGTATAGGATCGTTGATACGGGTGAGAAGGAAACTCTTCATCCTCAAGCCTCTGCGTTTGCAACAGCACTTTTCGCTGGGCTGCTTGTGAAATAATATGGGGCGCATTGAGTGCAAGTGGATAAATAGTCATCTCCCGAGAGCGTAAATGTTTACTCTCTTGTTGAGCTTGCAGAAGCAAATGGTTTTTCGCCGGATCATAAAGAAAAATAGCGATATAAGCATATTTCAGTTGATCATGCATCGTATGAGCCATTTGGCTCAAGAGTTGATCGAGATCTAGCTCAGATACAATCTGACGGCCGATGTCGGAGATCGTGTTTAATTCAGCGTACAACCCGATCTGACGATCACGCGCCTTTTCCAACTCTTCAGTCAGTTCATACAGTTGGTCGCGCTGACGGCTGGCCAATAGATGGGAGCGGGAGGCGGCTAAAACGGCCGTGACCCAGTCTTGCATCAAAAAATAGCCAAGCACCGCCGTGACACCCCCTAAAATAACGGCCGGTACCAACTCAAGAACAGATTCGGAATTAAGTGATCCTTGTGCATACAGTCCAGCCACTAATAACCCACAAGACAAGTACCATATGTAAAACCCAGCTTGTGGATAAATAATATGACTCGCAATTAAAACAATTAAAGCGAAAAAGTAAGGGATAAGCTCGGCAGCAGGCCATAAATCCCAAAAGGCGAGACCGACAAACAAACTGTGAGAAATACAGAAAATCAATCCCGCCAGCTCTACCGCAAACACACCACCGGTTCTCAATATCTGCCAGCAAATACGAGAAATAACCACAGAACTAACGGCAATAGTAACAGGCAAGAAGAGATAAAAAGGAGGCTCGGCACCAAACCACATCAACAAACAGGCCAAGAGTGTGAAAGAGGAAAAGATCGGAATGATAAAAAAGGATGTGTCAGTACGAATCTGTTTTTCGTAGCTGTCACGTGCTTCGGGGGCACAAGTTAAATCAGAGGCAAGAGAGCGAAAAATTGACTTATCAAAACCCATAATGATTCAGAATGAAACCCACTATTTAAGGATTGAGGGGTAATATTTGCGATTTGTATGTAGATATTCGATAAAGTATAGCAAAATGCGGCAAAAGAGCTATTTTGTCGCATAATATGGGGCCACGAACAAGTTGTCATCAAAAATTTTTTACCCTCCAAGGGGGTTTTGCAGCGGCTTCGCCGCTGCAAAACCCCCTTTAATTGCCCCGATTTTCGTGCCTCCGGCACGAAAATCGGGGCAAATTGGATAACAAAGCATATGCTTGTGCGGAATTTTTAGTTATGTTAACTTTTCTGACAGGTTGTTCGTGCACCCGC
This sequence comes from Anaerolineales bacterium, assembly GCA_011524645.1. Classification (GTDB taxonomy): domain Bacteria; phylum Chloroflexota; class Anaerolineae; order Promineifilales; family Promineifilaceae; genus WTJY01. Next base: position 15,732 of record WTJY01000147.1, read on the forward strand.
ATAATGTTCACGTTCTGTTTTGTGGGTGGAGATATTTGACTAATGATGGGAGCGGCGCCGCAAAACGACACCGGTCAATGAAAGCAAGGCGAAGCTAATCACCCAGAAAATCGCCCACGGAGTTGTTTGGGCAGAATCGGCCGTTGCATTGCGCAAGGTGACAGCGGTCGGGGTGAATTGCCACACATAGTCTTCAATTTCACCGCCAATACTTCCACCTTGGAAGGCATCTTCTATGCTACTCGGTACGGCCAGTTCTTCAAACAAGCGGAAGCGAGTACTTAAGGGGGTTCCTGTGACGTAGTCAGAGCCTACGGTCAAGGTGACTTGGGATGAGCCGGAGAGTGACCCGAAATCGACAGATTCAGTGGCCGAGAATTGACCGTCATTGTTCCAGTCGAACCAACCAACCAAACGGCCGGTTCCACCACTTACGGTTACATTAAGAGATACCTCCTGATTGGGCTCCCATTGTTCCGTTGACACGCGAGAAACGCCATCCTCATCATCTCCATCCCCATCAGCCAAAAGAGATGGCTGAGCGAAAGATTCCGTATCAATAGATGATCCCAGTTGCAAACTACCGGAAATGATATGAGAGGCATCAGCCGTGCCATACGTTTCAGGAAGGTCACTAAAATCTGAAACCAAAACAACAACCGCATCATCAGCGGCACGGTAATCATTGTGATCAGAAAAGCCGGAGCCATCACGTTCACCATAGTCTGCGCCGGTTGCAGGGGTAACACTAGAACCGGTGTCATTGACCGTGGTACCATTTGCTCCGGGCAAACTGGTATAAGTCACATAGGCCGAGTTGGTAATGATGCTAACCGGCGTAATGTTCGGATCGATATAGCCGGTAATCGTGAAGGTTGCCGTATCTTCATAAGCGAGTTGATCTAACGTGTAATCGATTACAGAGGCGGTCGAATTGTTTTGAGCCATCACATAACCGGGGAAATCGGTAATAACCGTAGTCAGAACGAAGCTAGGAGGCAAAGTATCGACAAATCGAACATCAAACGCATCGGCCGAATCTCGATCAAGATTATCTCCTTGCCCAGTATTGGTAAATTGAATGGTGTAGGTGATCGGATCAAAAGGTGAAATTGATCCGGCCGCTGAACTATTCTTATCGAGTGAGATAAAGGGTTCAACAATTCTCATCGGCACATTTGCACTGCTATCAACTTCGACTAGGTCGATCAACAACGTACCAGAGTTATTACGTGTCCCACCCGCATCTGTCACATGGTTTTGTGGTTTATTCGTAATACCGGTGGCGAAGTTCACGACCTGAGCGTTCAATTCCACCACGATATATTCTTTGTTGGCATCGTTATCTTGGTTGACCACAGAGCCAAGTCGGAAATAAACATCGGTACCAGAATTATAGCTATCACGATCACGATCATTTTTTGAACTGATCGCACTATCATTGACAACACATTCTGGCGCTTGGTCCGTCAACCCGGTCAAGCCGATATCGGTATCTTGTAATGTACAGCCCGACACGCTCAATTGGGAAGAGGTAATCCCATTTACATCATCATGGACAAAGGCGATTTTAGCTGTGCCATCATGTAGATAAAGAAGGCTAGAGGGCAGTTTGTCACGAATGACCAGATCCCCGTACGCCCCTTCAGGAATCTCGACAATGAGGCGGAAGCGAGCGATTTCACCGATAGCCAATCGCTCACGCGATACACCACTGGCCTTATCATTGGGGTTCGCGGTTGTATGAGCTTCAGAAGTCGCTTCGAGCGTTTTAGTAATTGCCAGCTGGACAGGCGTAATTTCTGCGGTATCTGTATTCTCATCAACCGGATTACTGGTCCCGACCGTCTGTAGACCGCTATTGTCTGAGCGGGTGTTGTAACCCACGGTTGCGGTGTTGACCAACGGAGCACCGATCCCGACAGCGTTGTCCGAAATCGTTGCGGTGTAAGTAAGATAAATCCCTTCACCTGGATTAAGCGTAGAGGCGCCAAGCCAAGTCATCACACCACCGGCTCCGTTAATCTGGCTGGCCCCACCTACGATTTGGCAGGTTGCGGGGAGACAATCGGCCGTATTAATAATTAAACCGGCCGGAACGGTATCGGTAATCATATGGTTATGGGTCGCAATCACCCCTGTGTTGCTATACAAAATCGTATAAGTTACCATGTCACCCGCATCCAACAAGGTATCTGGCGTAACGGTTTTTGAGAGAGAGACGGTTCCTTCAATTTCAATGAGGGCACTGTCGCGCAAAGAGTAAGTCGTACCGGCCGTATTAATGCCAGATGCTTTCAAGATATTGCGTACGACTAAACCGTCCTTAACTGAATCTTCTTCAGAGATTTCAACCTCGATGGTGGTCGTCATCGCAAAGCCGGTGCTCACAAAACCGTAATTCCAGCGCACAGCGCTTAAACTATCGGTGAGAGAGTAGAAAGCATGGGTACAAGGGTCTTGATCGGTATCATAGACTGTAAATGTGTTTGAAATAGTTCCGCTATACGAACAGCTTGTTTGTGAGACGAATGAAAATTGATCTGGCATAAAGTCAACCAGATAGTTATTGCGGGCATCAACACCGGCCGGAGCACGATACACCAAACGGAAGGTGTGAGTTTCGCCGACTTTCGCCAAAACGGGGCCATCTACCCATTGACCGGTATCTGGATCAAGCACTTTCTTTTCAATAGAAGGTTGTTCCGTTTCGACAACGGCCGTATCGCTATCTGTTGTCACACCGGTATAGGCACCGGCCGGATCGACATCATCGACAAAATTACCGCTCATCGTCACTTTATTGATAAGCGAGTCAGCGGCAACAAGTGGTGGACGACCAGACAAACCGTCATAAGTCGTGGCGGTTTCAGCGATAAACGTAAGGAAACCGGTGCTTCCGGGTGTCGTCAGCGCGGGGTCGATCGGCCAAACGATTGTGGTTTGTCCCGTTCCGGGTGTATCAGCCACAACAGACAAGGGGGCAACAGAGGCACTGCCATCTACATAGCTCAACCCGTCAGGCAACACATCGGTAATGACACTGCCGGTTAATGTGTAATATTCAGATACATAATAGGTAAGGGTATACACAACTGTATCCCCATAAGCGACCGTATCAACGGAAGCTGATTTTTTGATTGTTTGAAAAACGGCCGTGACCGGAATGGTGTCATCATCCTGAGGGGTGCTAATCGTCCCATCAGAAGTCGGGTTTCCGTTGTATTCACCGGAAGCTTCATAGGCGTTATGCCACACGCTATGGTCTGGCACAATCGGTCCATCAAAACAGCCGATATCAACCGCATCAATGTCATTCGGCACGCGAACATTGCCGGTCACACAATCAAGCGCCCCGTTTTCACCGGCCCGTTCACGGTAAGGAATGGCGGTATCGAATGTAATTTCAATCGGATTAGAATAGATATCGGTTGCCAAAACACCCAAATCCCAAACGAGCAAAAGATCGGTTCCGGAAATAATTTGAGTCGGTTCGACGGAGACACTATTGGGATTCGCGCTAAATATAGGATTTCCCATATAGGCGATACCGGCCGGTAAAATATCGGTCACAATAACGTTTGAAGTGGCTCCGACAGGGTTATTTTGGATGCTTAATGTATATTGGTAGACCCATTCTGCCCCACCACCGGTTCCGGGAGCGGCCGATTCCCAGCCACTCGCACCGGTCGCTTGATTAACGCCGGTTGATTGAAGCAATTGCTTTTCAATATCAATCGCTTGCAAGATTGCGCTATCTATATCGCTTGCTATAAATACTGCGCCTGTTCCATCGGGGAATTCACGCCCAAGAACCTCAACCGAATTCACAACGGTTGTCCCCACAGGGAAAACAGGATCAACTTGAGTAACTATGTCGATAGACAAGCTTTCTTGCTGTTCCAAGTCTTGGATGTCTGCCCAAATAAGCAGTGATGTTCCATCGGGTTGAAGAATAATTTGATTTGGCGTTGGATTAGCAGACACAAACGAAACACCAGCCGGCAATGTATCGGTAATGTAGATGTTATAAGCCTTGTCATCCTCCAGTACATCGCCTGTATTGGCTGTATTTTCAACTAAAATATTGTAGTTGATGACACCACCGACGAGGGGTTCATTAACAGAAGTTTTGGTAACAGCCAAATTCGCTTCATTAACCCCTTCAACGGCAGATGCAGATGTGTAAGTGAGCAATGTGGCTATAACGAATGCCAAAGTGATGAATGAAATTGTAATAGGCAAAAAGATGCGAGTACTGCGGGGGTAAAAGTTCATTGACCCATCTCCTAGAGTTTTAAGGGTCAAGAATGTGGTGAGGAAGAAGGAAGAGAAGGAGAGGATGTAAGATTGACCCTGTACTACTTTGTGAAATTTATGATTGCTAGGCTCATATATAGTTGCTTATTTACTTAGCAACGAAGGAAGCACTAGGCGACAAAGAAATCATAATTTAAAACAAAAAGGGGATATATCCGTATAAATGCGCATATATTCATTAATAAACTTTACATTATAAAGTTTTTTTACAAAGTAGCCTAAAAGTACCCGTAACCGCAGTACTATAACCAATACGTCATTGCCAAACGAATGCCTATCACAAAGAGGATGAACAGTACCAATTTTCTAAAAAACTCAGGGCTAACAAAACGGCAAAGCCAATTGCCAAAAAAGGTCCCTGCAACGAGTGCGGGAATGGCCCACAAAAAGAGTTGTCCCACTTCGGCCGTCAAATTTCCACGCCAAAAATGGAGTGAAAGCGCCAAAATATTGTTACACAGCAAATAGGTTTGCATATTGGCACGAAACATATCAGGTTTCCAATCTTGGGTATCGGTATAAATGACAACAGGTGGGCCAGCTGTGTTATATGCCCCACCGAGCAGGCCACCAGCGAACCCGGCCGCATAAGCCCACCATACAGATTTAAGGTCTGGCACGGCCGCTCCCATTACTTTATAAACAACATAGCCGACGATCACCACCCCAAGCATGGTCCGCATAAACAAATCGGGGACATAATCCAAAGCGATAACGCCCAGCGGAATCGCACACAGCGACGCCACCACAATCGGCCGTAATTGAGGCCAACGAATATGCTCCCAATAGGTGTAAACCAAAATAATCTTGACAACCAAGGCGCAAGCGGAGATGAGTGGGGTCGAAACGAGCAAGCCAAACAGTTCAAGAAGAGTGGCGGCCGCCACCAATGCGAAACCAAATCCGGCCAAACTGTTGGTTACACTGGCTAAAAACAGAAAAATAATCAAGTATAAAATTTGAGTGGGTTCTATCATATAATTAATCGCTCATTAAATAGGGTAAAAGCGACACAAAAACAGCTGAAGATTAGTATCAGCACGGCCGTTTGGGCAACATGAAGAGTTTGTAAACGGAATGTAAAGTGAAAAAATATGTATCCGATTTTAATGCGTTTTGAGTTCGGTTTTCTTTATAGTTTTACCGCAGTCTGGCTCGTGACCATGTTAGGAAGCGGGGCTTATCTCTGGTGGTATAAGCGGGAATGGTTTCAGATCGATATTTTATTAATCGGCTTAATCGGTGGAATCTTAGGCGGCCGAATCGATTTCGTCATGCAAAATAGCTCCTATTTCCAAGGCAATATCGATCAAATCGGTCAATTTTTTAACGGGGGGATAGGTTATCATGGGGTCGTATGGGGAGCCTTGCTCGCCACAGCTTTGTTTTGCCGTATCAAACAACGATCTTGGTCGAAACAGCTCGCAAACCTAACGCTTTTTATGCCCATATGGCATACGGCCGGTTGGGCCGCTTGCTGGCTCGATGGATGCGCTTATGGGCAAACCGCTTATATAGGCTGGTTCACCGCTGAATTGCCGGATCACTTAGGTGTTATAGCGGTACGTTACCAAACACAATTGGCGGGCTTGGCCCTATCACTTTGTATCACGCTCACCGTTTGTCTCTGGTTTAGAACGGTCGATAACAGAAGCGATAGATTTTGGCTTGCCTTCCTTTTGTGCCAAATAGCCATGTTTTCTATATCATTTTGGCGTGGAGATATGCTATTAATCCAATATGGCCCTGTTCCCTCTAATGGTTTGTTCCTGTTCAATATGCTTTTGGCGGTTTTATTCATCGGATTAAATTTTCTACACCATCGAACGAAAAAAAGGTAAATTTGTTCCTTGAATTAAAAATATCTCGGGCCGATCGCTCAATTATTT
>WTJY01000192.1 GCA_011524645.1 Anaerolineales bacterium
GTGTGGGGTCAGCCTGTACAAGACCAATACGTTCTGCACCATCAAAGACGAATAGCCATGTTCCCAATGCACCGAGCAACACCACAGTGAAGAATATGATAATAATGATTAATAAACGACGCCTATCCATAGTCACTTGTCCCTTATGTTTAAGATGAGGCCAAATTGTTGGGCATAAACCCTTTTTTTGAGGTGAAGTTGAGCGATATTTTTAAACACAATATGTCAACTTTTACACCCCACATATTAACATAAGTAAAAGGGGGCGGCAAACAAATGTTACACCCAATTATGTAAAAAATTTTACAGGAAAGATGGGGATTTGTGGGCTACGGCCGGATCGGCATCGGCCGGTCGGTCAATAATTGCCACCAGGCCTGCCAAGGCTTCGCTTCCATAGCAGGATCAGGGGGAAGCGGGGGTGGCGGGGTCGGCTCTGGCGTGACTTCTATGAGCAACGGCACAACACGGCGCTCCCCCGGCATAATGTATCCCCCCTCGTTGCGTGCATACTCCGCCACGAAATCATCGCTCTCTGTGTAAGCCAAGGTCGCTTGTAAGGCGACTTGGCGCGTCGCCTCGCTAATGACTTGTTCTTCTAAAAACGCTTCCCCGTCTATCATCTCACGGCCGATTTGACTGCGCCGGTTCACATCAATAGTTATCGCCAAAGCTCCCGCAACAACAATAAAGATGGTGAGCTGAGGAATGGTCAATAAGCGGCGTCGAAAGATAGAACGATTCATGATATGGGATATTAGCGGTCAGCAACGATTTTGGCAACGGCGCACCACATTCAGGGTGCGTGGATTTTTTGTTGACACCTTTTGTTTTGCCCCAAATGGGGCAAAACGCTCGCCGTCTGCGGCGGCTCGCTTTTCTAAAGAGGTTTTGTGGGTTGCGACGCAACCCACAAAACCCCTTTTTTAAAAGCCCCCCAACGGCCTTTGCCCGTTGGGGGGCTGAATTGCAAAACCTATCAACAAAAGATCCACACACACCCACATTCATCATTACAGGCTAAGGTTTAAGCGATCTATTTTGATTGTAAATCTTGTGTTACTGGCACTTGAATGCCAACGTGAACGCCTCGATTAGATGATGTGAAAAGATAGCAATCCCCATTCACACACAGCCTGATCTCCTTATACTACTCACTAGCTTTTACCGGCGGCCGATTTATATTGTTGTCAAGGACGTCCGGTTTATGAGGAAAAGGGCAATCATTTTTAGGAGTAGTAAATGCCGAAGTTTGAGATTTTGATCGCCATCGTTATCGTTTTTTTGGGAGCCACCGCCATCATCGGACCTATCGAATTAGATGTTGCTAGCGGAGAACAAAATAGTGAAACAAGCATGGAAACCAACACCAGCTTGAATGTCCCACTACAAACGGCCGGAAATGGATGGCATGAAAGTGATCCGGTCAACGCACCGATCCCATTCAACGCCATCGTCATTGAATGGACCGATGATCACAGCATCTATTTTGAAGTGCGTACCGGTAAAAATGGTATTTGGTCAGATTGGGCGCCGCTCACCCATAGCCATGATTTGTCAGATGGCGAAGAGGTCACCACCGCCGCCAACAATGAAGGGCTAGCGGTTGGCGACATGATGTTTGTCAGCGCGGCAGATGTAACCCATACGGCCGTGCAGTTTCGTACCGTCTCTCCCATTTCGGAGATTCCCACGGTCCGTTTAACCGCAATCGATACCACAGATGGGCCAAGCAGCGACGATTTGTTACAACGTCAGCAGGAATTGGACGCACTAACAGCGGCCGACACCCGCGCCACGCAAAATAACCCCAAGCCAACCGTCATCAGTCGTGATGTATGGTGTACCGATGCCCGTTGTGAATGCCCGCCCGAAGGATGTGGCAATACCTGTACCGATACAGATCCACTTAGATATGAAGAGGTCACCCATATGGTCGTTCATCACACTGTGTCCAACAATGCGAGTGTCAATTGGGCGGCAACGATGCGTGCCATTTGGACATACCATACATTTGGTCAATGCTGGGGAGACATCGGTTACAACTATCTTATCGATATGAATGGAAACATTTATGAAGGGCACCGGGGCGGCGACAATGTGATTGGCACACATGCGGCCGGAGCCAACACCGGCAGTATGGGGGTCGCTTTAATGGGAACCTTTTCCAGCGCCACAGAGTCGAATACCGGCATGATCCCGCCGACAGCGATGCAAAATTCACTCATCGACATCTTGGCATGGAAAGCGGAACAACAGCAAATCGAGGTTTATGGGGCAAGCAAGCTACCATATCTATCAGGCGGCCGAACCCATATCATGGGACACCGCGATGTCTATGGCACGACCCAATGCCCCGGCGGTGCGGCACACGCTTTGCTCCCGGAAATTCGTGACCAAGTCGCCAGCCGACTCGGTTTTGTCCCAGAGCATCTCTATATCGATGAATTGAGTGATCAATTCACTCAAAGCAACAATAATTGGTATGAACCGATTTATAACTGTGGTTACAACACCCATTCTTACTATACATTCTCAACTAGCAATCAAAACGCGACCCCGTATTGGGGCGAATGGGAATTCAACGTTCCTCGTTACGGATTGTATGAGGTAGAAGTTTTCGTTCCTAACTGTAATACGGGTGAAGGGGAAACGAACAGTGCCCTCTATACAATCTATCATGGTGGCGGCAATTCCCAAGTCACCATCGACCAACAAGATCGAGTCGGGTTGTGGACCTCATTAGGTGAGTATTGGCTCACGCCGGACACCGATAATCGTCTCCGTCTGACTGATATCACCCAAGACAATGGAAATGGGGTCTGGTTCGATACGATTCGGCTCCGTTCGGTCGAACCACAAGCTGCATTTCAAATCAATTCGCCTAACAATGCGGACACGTGGCTGAATAATGCAACCGTCAATTTTAGTTGGAGCAATGTTAATCATGTAAACACCGCCAATATCCGACTTGACGTAGCAACCGATACCAACTTTACAAATATTGTGTTGACTGAGAACTATAGCCCATCCACAACATCCGCTACACTAAACGTATCGTCATCAGGAACTTATTACTGGCGATTATCAACAAATTCGGCCGGTGAAGATATCGTTTCAGATACAGGCGTATTTAATGTAGATCAATCAAACCCAACGCTTGATCATATTCAAGTGGTGTTTGTCGGGGCATCTCAAAAATATATCATTTCTTACACAGCCGCTGACCCACAATCTGGCATTGCTGAAGTGGATGTCCAATATAGACAAGCAGGTCAAAGCGGTTGGCTAGATCTAGTCAGTAATACGCAAGCGAATGGGGTCACGTTTACCCCACCGAATTCAAGTGAAACGTATGAATTCCGGGTCCGTATTACCGATCAAGCGGGCAATGTGCGCCAATTCCCCAGTTCGGCCGATACAAGTACCGCAAGCGCAATTCGCTTGGACCAAACTGTTTTCCTGTCGCGTGTGAGCCGATAACGAAATCGGGCCAGCGACACCAAAGATTTATTGTGTGTGTAACGTTGCGTGGTGGCAACAAAAACGGCTCAGTGCAAATTGCACTGAGCCGTTTTGTTTTTAATCTAACAACAAAAGTGGCCCCACGTTTTCCGTTGGACCACCCTGTCTTTTTATGATCATCCAGATTAACGGATGAACAACATTTCTTGATAGGTTGGCAATGGCCACAAATCGTCAGCGACGAGCCCTTCCAAGGTGTCAGCAGCTTCACGAATTTCCAACATTTTTGGCAAAATCGCATCTGCAGCGTGGCGAGCTTCCGCAACTGGACCGTCCGCTTCTTCAGCTTTCATCGCTTCGAGTTCAGCGACAGCTGCCATCATCGCTTTGGTGACGCTAGCGACTTCACTAAGAACGCTGGTATCCGCATCCACACCGGCCGCTTGCATAGCCGCAGCGGTGCCAGCCAATTCGCTCATGTAGCGAGAAGCAGCTGGGTAGATAATCGTTTTCGCCATTTCAACAACCAAGTTTGATTCGACGTTGATTTGCATGTTGTATTGTTCCAAGAACACTTCCATGCGAGCATGGGTTTCAGCTTCTTGCATGATGTCATATTTCGCCATCAAAGCAACCATCGCTTCAGAACCCCATTCTGGCAAAGCGTCTGCACTGGTACGCAAGTTTGGCAAACCGCGTTCTGCAGCTTCGTTGTGCCATGCTTCAGAGTAGCCGTCACCTTCGAAGAGAATAGTGTCACATTCATCTAAAATCCCTTTCACAACAGCCATCGGTTCTGCGCCGCCTTCCAATGCGGTAGCGATCGCGTCGAATGATTCAGCCATCAAAGCATTTAACAAGGTCAATGGACCGTTAATCGTTTGGCTTGAACCGACTGCGCGGAATTCGAATTTGTTACCGGTGAATGCGAATGGGCTGGTACGGTTACGGTCTCCAGCGTGCGCGGGCAAATCTGGGAGGCTAGCAACGCCCAAGTCCAGAGTACCTGCAGACAATGAGCCGGTGATGTCCCCAGCTTTGATTTGAGCCATGACATCGCTCAATTGTTTACCCAAGAAGATTGAAATGATCGCAGGTGGTGCTTCGTTTGCACCCAAACGATGGTCATTGTTTGCGGTCGCGATCGCAGCACGCAACATTTTTGAGTTTTTGAACACACCATTGATGATACCAGCACAGAATACCAAGAATTGGGTGTTGCTGTGTGGGGTATCACCCGGATCTAACAAATTACCTTGGGTCGCATTACCGATTGAGAAATTCAAATGCTTCCCTGAACCGTTCACGCCTGCAAATGGTTTTTCGTGCAACAAGCAAGCGAAGTCATGCTTTTCTGCAGTGCTAAGCAACAATTGCATAACTAATTGTTGGTTATCGGCCGCTTGGTTCGCGCTTTGGTAAACAGGCGCAACTTCATATTGTCCAGGGGCAACTTCGTTATGACGTGTAGTTACTGGAATACCAAGTTTGTACGCTTCCCGTTCGAAATCGAACATGAATGCCTGAACGCGATCATGCACAACACCAAAGTAGTGATCATCAAACTCTTGTCCTTTGGCTGATGCAGCACCGAAAAGGGTACGGCCGGCCAACATCAAGTCAGGGCGCAAGTTATAGAATGCACGGTCAACCAAGAAGTATTCTTGTTCTGGGCCAGCACTTGCAGAGACATTAGCCACGTTTTCGTTGCCAAGAGCAACTAAAACGCGTTCTGCTTGAGCACCCATCGCAGCTTGAGCGCGGAGCAATGGGGTTTTGAAGTCCATTGATTCGCCAGTCCAAGAGATAAATGAGGTTGGGATACACAAGGTTGTCCCGTTCGCATTGTCCAACAAATAAGCGTTACTTGTGATGTCCCAAGCGGTGTAACCACGCGCTTCATGGGTGGCACGCAAACCACCACCGGGGAAACTAGAACCATCTGGCTCTTGTTGGATCAATGAGTCACCACTCATTTCTGAGATGACGCCAGAGCCTGAAGGGCTGAAGAAGCTATCATGTTTTTGTGCCATCCGGCCAGTTAATGGATAGAACACATGCGAATAGTGGGTCGCACCACGTTCCATCGCCCAAGTTTTCATCGCTGACGCAACTTCATCAGCAATTGATGCATCAAAATCGGCACCATCTTTTATGATCGCTTTAACTTTTTTGTAGGTTGCCTTTGACAACATTTTTTCCATAACGTCTAAATTAAAGACGTTTGCGCCGAACACCTCTCCGCTGGGCGACTCTTCGTAACCAAAGGCTTCTACAGTGGTATGAATCGCGGCTTCAGCGATGGCTTGAAGACGAGCTGAATTTGAACTCATTTTTTCTACTCCTTCTACAGATTGTTATTGTTATAGTGAGATTTTGGGTAAATTTTCTAAGTTAAGGTCAGCTTTTAATCAATCTATCCTTAGTTCGATTAAACACTGACCTCAGCTTAAAAATCAGTTAGACAACAAAATACTTTTACCCACCGCCGAAAAACGATAAGCAAAAGTGGGGCCACAATTTACCAAGTTAGTAATTATTCGAGCCTCAAAGCCGACAAGACAGAGAAGCTCATCGGCTTTGTTCTTACTAATTGCGGTTAAATCATGCCACGGCGCTTAAAGTTCGCGGTAATCCGCTTAACGACACTATCGTGCGTATCACCAAGGAATAAGCCGAAACGATCTTCTTCTTTCCGATGTTCCACACCGAACCATGTTTTTTGATTGGCATAAATTTCAATCGTTTGACCGCCGATTTCGACAGAACCTTCAGGAATCGAATTCTCTTTGAGTCGTTCCCAATATTCTGGCATCAACCGATCCGCCCGTAAATCATAAGCATCATCTAACCGGTTATCGGTCCGAAGCGCTTCTGCCACGACTTGAGTCAAGATCAAGACCTCTGTGCCACTGGTGCGCAACGGAACATCACGGCGCGCATTTGCCGCATAAACGTAAATGCCGTCTTTGGCCCCGTTTTCAAACACAGGCGCCCAGAAATCTTCTTGCCCAGGTAGACGTTTTTTCATGTAAAGAATCGGCCGACGCAACTCCAGTGTATGCATATTGGTATCACGTACATGAAGTTTATCGCTTTCTCCTTTTGCGCCCAAAACACCAATCTCATGCAAATAGTCGTGAAGATATTCACGAACCTTGGCTAATTCGACATGTTGGAAGACTGGTCCCCCTGGCGTGGTCACGATAACTTCATTACCAACTGTATATACGGGATAGACCTTACCCGCTCGTCGCGCAATAAACACGTGACGAGGTAAACGAGCCATATTAATCAAGCCATCTAGCAAAGCACTGATTCCAGGTTGCAACTCTTCCGGCTTGTCGGCATTAACCCGGAAACCGCAAATATTAGCGTAATACCCATTCCCATTTTTATGAACAGGAGATTTGAATATGGATGGCTTGTGGATTGTTAAATCAGATGTATCGATGCGAGCGATATAAGGCGTCTCTTCGCTTCTTGCTGTTTTTTCGATTGCGATTTTCATAACAAGTTCTCCTATCACTTCGACTTAATTAGTGAGTGATTTTATCTATGACGACCAAAAGGATTCACTCTTCGACCTCTTATTGAGCGAAGAGCGAATCCCGCAAAACTCAACTCATCAATGATGAGGACTAGTCACCACTTGGAGCAAATGAGGCAGCAGCACTACCGAATTCTGGGTAGCTAACCGTACCATGTTCTGAGATGTCCAACCCTTCTAATTCTTCACGTTCTGAAACGCGGATGCCGACAGTTGCTTTCATGACAATGAAGATCAAGTACATTGCAGCAAATGCCCAAGCACTAATAACCAATGCACCAACTAGTTGGATACCCAATTGAGTGAAACCACCACCGTAGAACAAGCCGTTAACTTCACCCATTTCGGTCAAAACATTGGTTGGGCTATAAGCAAATAAGCCAACCGCGATCGTCCCCCAAATGCCGTTGATCCCATGAACTGCTACCGCACCAACTGGATCATCAACTTTCAGTACGTTCTCGATCAAATCAATTCCGTAGACCAAAACGGGACCAGCAACTAAGCCGATAATAATCGCACCGAATGGGGTTACGTTAGCACAACCGGCCGTGATCGCAACCAATCCAGCCAAAGCACCATTCAAGGCCATTTCCGTTGAAGGTTTGCCCGTTTTCACCCAGTTTACAATAAGTGAAGAGAGAACCGCAGCGGCCGCAGCCAATATCGTGGTTACCATGACGAATGCGATGCCGGGGCTCATACCAGCAAGAGTACTACCACCGTTGAAGCCAAACCAGCCGAACCAGAGAATGAATACACCAAGAGCAGCTAAGGTCAAGCTATGCCCAGGGATAACGTTTGCAGAACCGTCTTTATTAAATTTGCCGATACGTGGCCCTAAGACCATCGCCGCAGCCAAACCAGCGAAACCACCAACCGCATGAACAATCGTTGAACCCGCGAAATCGATGAATCCCATTTGAGCTAGCCAGCCGCCACCCCAGTGCCAGTGACCAGAGATTGGGTAAACAACAGCGGTCAAAAGAACACTATAGAGTAGGTATGAGGTGAACTTCATCCGTTCAGCAACCGCACCAGACACGATGGTGGCGGCTGTAGCAGCAAACATTGTTTGGAACAGGAAGTCAACCCAGCTATACGCGTCCCCATCAGCAATAGTTAGGTTAGACAGGAAGAAGTTATCAGTTCCAATAAATCCACCAGCTGAAGAACCGTACATGAAACCAAAACCAACAGCGTAGAAGATAATGGCACCGGCCGAAAAGTCGAGCAGGTTTTTCATGATTAAATTCGCCGCATTTTTAGAACGTGTGAACCCACTTTCTACAAGAGCGAAACCGGCTTGCATAAAAAATACTAAGAACGAACCAATGAATAGCCACATCGTATCGATTTGGGTGATCACCGTATCAATTTCTTGGGCAAAAGCGGCCGGAACGGCAACAAGAACAAGGGCTAAAACAAGCAAGGCGATTCCAACTTTGGTCATACCCCGTTTGTGTAACATTCTTTTCATCATTTCTTTTTTCTCCTAAACCTGAATTATTGAAACTTTGATTAAACAGATCATTTACATTGGTATGTTTGGTGTTGCCGGCGATACCAAACAAAAAAAACGCCACGTCCCCTAAAAACTTATGTTTTTATGTTTTATTTGTGATAAATAAAACGCAAAAGACAAAAGTTGTCAGTTGAAGTGGCGTCTTGGCCTGCAAATTATTCCATTTTTGTTGAAATGCGGTTGCAATCAACGTGGTCCAAATGTACCAACAACAGCAAATCGGGTCAATTTACACAATTGCTCAAATCTATTTGTGAAATATTGTGCAAAGTGTCTCATAGACAAGCAGGAAATAGCCCATATAATTGACAATCCCTGTAAAATTACCTATTTCCCTATTGCCAATTAGACGGGTGCAGCCAACACAAATTGGTACTCCAAATCTATATTGTGCCACCACAACTACATCATAGCTTTGTATCATATAGTTGTGGTTGACTCCGCAAAAATGGGGTGCAGTCAAAAATGGGATTGACGCCAACAACAGGATTTGACAAATAAATAGAAACTTTGCATTGAGAAGAGGATACAAATGGAAAAGAGATCTTTTCCCACCAATGGGACAAATGAAAGTGGGTTTGGCCCGGCCGGATTGCCGCCAGCCCAAGGGTTGTACGACCCACAATTCGAGCATGATGCTTGCGGTATGGGGTTTGTTGCTCATATGAAGGGAATCCCTTCTCATGATATTGTGCAATCAGCCCTACGCCTGCTAGGCAATATGGAACATCGCGGTGCTGTGGGAGCAGAGCGAAATACGGGAGACGGTGCAGGGTTATTGATTCAATTGCCGCATCAATTTTTCCAGCGGGTCGGCAAAGAACTACAGATTCAGGTACCGCCGCCGGGCGAATACGGTGTCGGAATGCTTTTTCTGCCAAAGAATAAGGACCTGCGTCAATGGTGTATTGAAGAATTTGAAGCGATTGTTCAGGCTGAAGGGCAAACCATTTTAGGTTGGCGTGAAGTTCCAACCGACAATTCAGCATTGGGAGATACCGCCATCTCGGCCGAGCCGGTCATTCAACAAGTTTTCATCGGTAAAGGGGAACTAGAAGAAGTTGACCACCTCTCATTTGAACGGAAGCTCTATGTCATCCGCAAATTAGCAGACAGCAAAATTCGCAATCGCCTACGCCATCGTTCCAGCGACTTTTACTTCTGTAGCCTATCTACAAAAACAATTGTCTTTAAAGGCATGTTGCAATCGATCCAAGTCCCCGGCTATTTCGTTGATTTAGCCGATGAAGATGTGACTAGTGCCATTGCCGTGATTCACTCTCGCTTTAGCACCAATACCTTCCCGAGTTGGTCTCGCGCCCATCCTTATCGCTATCTCATTCACAATGGAGAAATTAATACGATCAAAGGGAACGCCAACTGGATGGACACCCGTGAAGGGCTGTTCGAATCAGAATTGTTTGGCGATGATCTGGCGAAAATCAAGCCGATCGTTGATCGAGAAATGAGCGACTCGGGGATGTATGACAACGCGCTTGAATTTTTGACCTTGGCCGGTTACTCCCTACCTCATGCGGTCATGATGACCGTACCGGAACCTTGGCAAAAACATCAAACAATGTCGGCCGAGAAAGAGGCGTTTTATCGTTTTCACAGTTGCATGATGGAACCGTGGGACGGTCCGGCCAGTATCGGATTTACCGATGGGGTCATAGTCGGTGCGGTTCTTGATCGGAACGGTCTACGGCCGTCTCGCTACTACGTCACCAAAGATGATGTTATCGTGCTCGCTTCGGAAGTGGGTGTCATGGAGGTTGCGCCAGAGAATGTGGCAGCCAAAGGGCGACTCCAACCCGGCCGTATGTTATTGGTCGATACAGAACAAGGGCGCATTATCAGTGATGAAGAGTTAAAGCAAAGCTTGTCTACCGCGAAACCATACCGCAAATGGTTGGCGGACAACATGATCCGAATTTCAGATTTACCATCAGGGGAGCCGATTTTGCCCCCGAGCCGTGCGGCCGTGACAGAACGCCAGCACTGCTTCGGCTATACATTTGAAGATTTGCGTATTTTGCTCGCCCCAATGGCTCAAAATGGGAAAGAAGCACTAGGGTCAATGGGGGACGACACTCCACCCGCAGCGATGTCGAATCATGCGCAACCGATTTACAATTACTTTAAGCAACTTTTCGCCCAAGTTACTAATCCGCCACTCGATGCGATCCGCGAAGAATTGGTCACCAGTAGTGATACATTTTTAGGTGCTGAAGGAAATCTGCTTAACCCTCAAACTGGACATGCACGTCGTATTTGGTTGGAACATCCGATTCTCACAAATAGCGAACTGGTCGCCTTGCGTGATAATCCGCATCCAGAGTTTCAAGCGAAAATTTTATCTTTGCTTTATAACGTCCGTGGTGGCGGGGCGGCGTTAACCAGCGCACTAGATTCTCTATTTGAAGAAGCGAGCCAAGCGATTGACGATGGGGCGAAGATTCTGATTCTATCAGACCGTAAAATTAGCCATCGCAAGGGGGCGATTCCCGCGCTACTCGCGGCCGCAGGAATGCACCATTACCTCATTCGCCAAGGTAAACGGACCAAAGTTAGCATTGTGGTCGAGTCTGGCGAACCGCGTGAAGTCCATCACTTCGCCGTTTTGTTGGGCTATGGTGTAGATGCGATCAATCCTTATTTAGCCTATGAGACATTGCAAGATTTAATCGACAAAAATATCTTGGTTGATGTTCCAATTGAAGAGGCTCAGAAAAAATATATCAAAGCGGTTGTTAAAGGGATCATCAAAGTTTTGTCAAAAATGGGGATTTCAACCATTCAAAGCTACCGTGGGGCGCAAATCTTTGAAGCACTCGGTTTACACACCAGTGTCGTGAATAAATATTTCACCGGCACGCCATCCCGCTTAGAAGGGGTTGATATTTATGGAATCGCTGAAGAAGTGCTCTACAAGCACAAAGAAGCGTTTCCAGACCGGCCGGCTAACGGGCATCAATTGCCGGTCGGCGGCCGTTATCAATGGCGACGTCATGGTGAGTACCATCTATTTAACCCGACGACGGTCCACGCCCTGCAAGATGCGTGCCGTAATGGGGACTATACCGCCTTCCAACGGTATTCGGCTGACGTCAACAACCATCAAAAACAGCTCAGCACGATTCGTAGCTTGCTAGAATTTCGCCAAGATACCAATCCGGTTCCGATTGAAGAAGTCGAATCGGTCGATGCGATTTGCGCTCGTTTCAAAACGGGAGCGATGTCTTACGGTTCGATTAGCGCGGAAGCACATGAAGCATTGGCGATCGCCATGAATGAAGTCGGTGGTCAAAGCAACACCGGTGAAGGTGGTGAAAAACCGGCCCGCTTCCATGACAACCGTCGTAGTTCAATTAAGCAAGTTGCCAGCGGCCGTTTCGGAGTCACCAGCGAATATTTGGTGAACTCAGACGAAATCCAAATCAAGATGGCCCAAGGTGCCAAGCCGGGAGAAGGGGGGCAATTGCCCGGTCATAAGGTTTACCCTTGGATCGCAGATGTGCGGTATTCAACCCCAGGTGTGGGGCTCATCTCCCCACCACCTCATCACGACATCTATTCAATTGAAGACCTGGCCCAATTGATTTACGACTTAAAGAGTGCCAATCGGCGCGCTCGTATCAACGTAAAATTGGTTTCGGAAGTTGGGGTCGGTACGATTGCGGCCGGTGTGGCTAAAGCCCATGCCGATGTCATTTTGATCAGCGGCAGCGATGGTGGAACCGGTGCAAGCCCGCAAACCAGCTTAAAGCATTGTGGTCTCCCTTGGGAGATCGGGTTGGCGGAAGCGCACCAAACCTTGGTTTTGAATGAGCTACGCAGTCGGGTCACGCTCGAAACGGATGGGCAAATGAAAACCGGCCGTGATGTTGTTATCGCAGCGCTACTCGGGGCTGAAGAGTTCGGTTTCGCCACCGCACCACTTGTCGCGTTGGGCTGTATCATGATGCGTGTTTGCCAATTGAATACATGCCCTGTGGGTATCGCGACTCAAAATCCGGAACTGCGGGCGCGCTTCACAGGTGACCCGAACCATGTGGTCCACTTCATGCGCTTTATCGCCCAAGAAGTCCGTGAGATCATGGCCCGTTTGGGTGTCCGCAAGCTAACCGAACTCATCGGCCGGACCGATCTACTCGTACAGCGCAAAACGGACCACTGGAAAGCGAAAGGGCTTGATTTATCACCGATTTTGCACCAAACTGGGATGCCGGAAGAAGTCGGCCGTTTCAAGCAGATCGAACAAAATCACGGTTTAGGACAAAGGTTTGATACCCGTGTATTGCTTGAATTGTGTCAAAGTGCCATCCAAACCCAAACGCCGATCAAAGAAACATTGCAAATCGGCAACACAGATCGCGCAGTCGGCACGATTTTGGGTAGCGAAGTTACCCGACTCTATGGCAGCAAAGGGTTGCCAGAAGATACGATTCATTTGCATTTCCAAGGGTCTGCGGGGCAAAGTTTCGGCGCATTTGTGCCGAAAGGGATCACGCTTGAACTGGAAGGGGATTCAAACGACTATATCGGTAAAGGTCTATCTGGTGGGAAAATGGTTGTCTATCCACCCAAAGGATCAACTTTTGTTCCCGAAGACAATATCCTTATCGGCAATGTCGCTCTTTATGGGGCAACCTCTGGGCAAGCATTTTTCCGTGGCATTGCGGGCGAGCGCTTTGCGGTTCGGAACAGTGGGGCCACGGCCGTTGTCGAAGGGGTCGGTGATCATGGTTGCGAATACATGACCGGCGGCCGCGTTGTGGTTCTCGGCCGAACCGGTCGGAACTTTGCGGCTGGTATGTCTGGCGGTGTCGCTTATGTACTCGATGTCGATGGCGACTTCGACAAAAAATACAATGCGGAAATGGTCGGTCTGCATAAAGTAACCGATGACGCGGAAGCGCAAGAGCTTTACGGCATGATCCAACAACATGCGATCAATACCGGTAGTCAATACGCATGGAATTTGCTTTCAGATTGGGCAGAAACGTTGCCTCGATTCCTTAAAGTATTGCCATTTGACTTTGACCGCATGATCAAAGCGATTGCGGCCAAAGAAGCGGAAGGGTTAAGTGGTGACGAAGCGGTCATGGCGGCCTTTGAAGCCAATAAAAATGATAAAGCGCGGGTAACCGGAAATTAATTAGGGGAGATAATACGTGGCTGGTACATCAGTGAACCGGCCACCTATTTTCGTAACAGAAGCAAAATGAGTACAGCAAAAGCAACAGGTTTTCTCAATATTAATCGGGTGGGGCTAGCGGAACGGTCGCCAAAAGATCGGGTACAAGATTGGAAAGAAATGTACATCCCGCTACCGGTTCATCAGTTACAAGAACAAGGGCAACGATGCATGGACTGTGGTGTTCCCTTTTGTCATACCGGCAAGGTGCTAAACAACATGGCATCCGGCTGCCCGCTACACAATCTAATCCCAGAATGGAATGATTTGGTTTATCGTGGTTTGTGGCAAGAAGCGTATGAGCGGCTCGATAAAACCAACAATTTCCCCGAATTTACCGGCCGTGTTTGCCCCGCTCCTTGCGAGGCAGCGTGTGTCTTAGGGATCAATCAACCGGCCGTGACCATTAAAAATATCGAAAATGCGATTATTGATCGCGCCTTTGAAGAAGGGTGGGTCAAGCCATTTGTGCCAGAAACACGTACCGGCAAAAAAGTCGCCGTGGTCGGGTCTGGCCCAGCAGGGTTGGCCTGTGCCGATCAATTAAACAAAGTCGGGCACAGCGTGACCGTGTTTGAACGGGCTCCAGAACCGGGTGGCTTGATGACCTACGGCATCCCTAACATGAAAATCGAAAAAGAGACGGTTCTGCGTCGTATCGATTTACTTAAAGCGGGCGGTATCGAATTTATCTGCAACACAGAAGTTGGGGTCGATTACCCAGCGCAAAAACTCAAAGATGAATTCGATGCGATTGTCTTGTGTGGTGGGGCGACCAATCCGAACGATCTCGCTCGTGTACCCGGCCGTCAATTGGAAGGGATTCATTTCGCGATGGATTTCTTGACAGAAACGACCCAAAGTTTGATGGATTCACAGCTAGAAAATGGGGAATACATTTCGGCCGCCGGTAAAAATGTGATTGTGATCGGTGGTGGGGACACCGGAACCGACTGTGTGGGCACTTCGATTCGTCACGGTTGTGAAACGGTGACCCAATTTGAAATTGTTGAACGGCCACCCGATGATCGCGCGGCCGACAACCCTTGGCCCCAATGGCCCCGTGTTTATCAAATGGATTATGGGCAAAAAGAGGCCAAAGCGCTCTATGGTGCGGACCCGCGCGAGTATAGCATTTTGACCAAAGAATTTATCGGTGATGAAAACGGCCGTGTAAAAGCGGTCCGTACCGTTAAGATTCAATGGGAAAATGGAGAACGTGGTCGTCGCTTTAACGAAGTACCGGGGACAGAAGAGGTTCGGCCGGCCGAGCTTATTTTGTTAGCGATCGGCTTCCGTGGACCGGAAAACCCGCTACTCGAAGGGCTTGATGTGGCCCGTGATGCGCGAACCAATGCGATGGCTCACTTTAATGAATTTACCACCAACCAGAAAGGGATCTTTACCGCAGGCGATATGCGCCGTGGGCAAAGCTTGGTGGTTTGGGCGATCCATGAAGGGCGTAGCGCAGCACGTGAAGTGGATCAATTCTTAATGGGAGAAACCGATCTCCACTAGATAAAACGTGGTGATTGATTTCACTAAAAATATAAAAACGGCCGCTATTAGTTTGATACTGATAGCGGCCGTTTTCGTTTAAATCATATATTTTTCTAAAGTGAGCAACGCTCAAAACAAGGTCTAAACTGTACAGGATTAACAAATTTAAGCGGTTTTTTTTGTGCATTCTTTGACAACTCATTTAAATCGTATATGATCCGCCTATGAGTACCATATTTTTGTTTGAAGAGAAATCGGTCACAACTGCTGATCATATAGCCAACCACATTCGGGAAGAAATTCTACGTGGTCAGCTACAGGCGGATCAGGTCTTACGACAAGATAAAATCGCCTCGATACATGGTGTCAGTACAATCCCCGTCCGTGAAGCGCTCATCCAATTGAATGGAGAAGGGTTAATTGAATTTATCCCCCACCGAGGGGCGTTTGTCTCAACCCTATCGCGCCAATCACTGGCAGATATTTGTTTGATTCGGCAAAACTTAGAATTGCTCGCTCTCGAGCAGTCTGTTGTTCGTCTAACCGATCAAGATTTGGATGAAGCGGCCGAAGTCATGGCGCAAATGGACAAACAAACCGATATGGTTAAATGGGCGGAGCAAAATTGGCATTTTCACAAAGCCCTTTGGCAAGCCTGCAATATGCCTCAACTCATCAGCATTCTGCGCAACTTACATATCAACGTCAATCGCTATCTCGCACGCAATGTGCCCTTGCCGCAAGATAGAGCTTATCATGACCAACATCGATTAGAGCATCAACTCGTACTGAACGCCTGCCGTCAACGTGACACCGAAGTTGCCATGATTCACATGCGTCGCCACCTAGAAAACGCGGCGTCTTTAATCACCACACTAGAATATGGTGCATCTTAAATTTTTGTTTGAGGAGAAAAAACTTTATGGAATGGGCAAGAAAGTATGTGGACTGGGCTGATCGTATGTCAGAATGGTTCGGCTGGCTATCTCAAATGATCGTTCCAATTACGATCGGCGTGGGGATTAGCAATGTATTTTTACGGTATCTTGGACAATACTCCGGCTTAAAGCTAACGAGTAATGTTGTTATCGAACTACAATGGTATTTGTACACGCTTATCTTCTTGTTTAGCTTCGCCTACATTCTCAAAAATGGCATCAACGTGCGGGTCGACTTCTGGTTCGCCGAGCAACCGGAGCGACGGAAAGCGATTATCGACTTAGTCGGACACTGTTTGGCACTATTACCATTTTGCGTGTTAGCACTTTATGTATCTTGGAATCCGGTGCTAACCTCTTGGGGGCACGACTCACGGGCCGGTCTATTTGAAGGGTGGGAAGATTGGCAAGGAACCCGAGCAAAAGTCAGCAATTTCATGGAAACCTGCCGTGCCAGCGAAGATTGTAATATCACGATTAATAGCTGGGGGAAACAACTGCCGTGGGAGATGTCGAATGATCCGAGCGGTCTGCCACGCGCTCCCATCAAGAGTATGATTCTCGTCGGTTTTGGGACACTATTACTACAAGCGATTGCCGAAACGCTTCGTTTGATCGGCTTCTTACGCGGAGACCCCGCCTTTAAGCGTGAAGAGCAAGAAGCACCGATTCGTATCGAATAAGAATAGACAGCAGAACAATTTTATGCGTAAACTTACACAAATCTATAGGAAACAGATTCGGATTCACAGGGTGAATCATAAGGAGTGGAAAAAGATATGTTAGCGGAATGGCTAGCCATCATTATGTTTGTGCTGTTCTTGATTCTCATCTTGAGCGGCTATCCGGTCGCATTCTCGTTTGCAGGAACAGCGATTGTGTTTGGGTTGATGGGACTTGCGCTTGATGCATTTCCTTTGGCCCGTTTGGGACTTTTACAAAGCCGCTGGTTCGGCTCAATGTCTGACTTTACCTTACTGGCGATACCGTTTTTCGTCTTTATGGGAGCGGTGTTTGAGAAATCGGGACTAGCGGAGCGATTACTGGAAACGATTGGAATGTTACTCGGGCCGATGCGCGGTGGTTTAGCGCTGGCGGTTGTGTTGGTGGGGACACTCTTAGCGGCCGCAACCGGCGTAGTGGCGGCGACTGTCATTGTGATGGGCCTCTTATCGCTACCGATCATGGTTCGTTATGGGTATGACCACAAGCTCGCGACCGGCATTATTGTCGCCTCGGGAACGATGGCTCAGCTCTTACCCCCCAGTCTCGTGTTGGTTGTTTTGAGTGACCAAATCGGCGTTTCTGTCGGCGACCTCTTTTTGGGTGCCTTAATTCCAGGGTTGATGCTTTCAGGTCTTTACGCCCTTTACGTGGTCTACGTAGCGATTCGATTCCCTGAAAAAGCACCGGCACTACCACCAGAAGCACGTACGCTAAAAGGGGCGCAGCTGGCCCGCCGTACGGTCGTTGCGGTTCTCCCACCGGTCTTTTTGATCTTTGCGGTGTTGGGGAGCATCTTCTTTGGAATCGCCACTCCGACCGAAGCGGGTGCGGTCGGCGCATTTGGTGCTTGTATTTTGGCACTTTTCAATCGAACTTTAAGTTGGGATCTAATTAAACGAGCGTCGCGTGCCACAGCGAACATTACCGCTTTGGTTTTGATGATTTTGTTCTGTTCGACCTTCTTCGGTCTCGTGTTCGACCAATTGGGTGGGCAAGATATTATTACCCGCTGGCTGGTTAGCTTGCCAGGTGGGTTCTGGGGCTTTGTTATCGTCGCCAATATCGCGGTTTTCTTATTGGGGATCAATCTCGAATTCTTGGAAATCAGTTTTATCGTCATGCCCCTATTCGTGCCCTCTATGGCGCAACTCGGTTTCACCAACGCACAAGTGGTCTGGTTTGCGGTCATGATGGCGATCAACCTGAATATGGCGTTTATTTCACCACCGGTCGGCTTCTCGCTGTTTTATCTACAGAGTGTGGCCCCACCAGAGGTCGAAACAAAGTCGATTCACTTGGGTGCACTTCCATTTATGGTGTTGCAGGGTGCGGCTCTGATTCTCGTAATGGTTTTTCCTTCGACAGTCACTTGGTTGATTGGGGTGGCGGGTGTATAAGTAAGTCGGCCGTCTTTTAAGTTAAGCCAAATTTAAGAGCACAATCGGTTTTTCTAGTCACAACAGCGACTATAAAAACCGATTTTCATTTTAAACTGTCAATGTCCCTTCACGGACCATCACAGATTCACCATCTGAAAAACAAGTACATAGGCTAATTGATTATCAGGTTAATAATAGTTAAATGGTCGCTCTAAGTTTTTTAGAGCGACCATTTTTTATTTCTACGCCTCATTCTATAATCCAAGTATAATTTCGGGGCAATTTAGACAAAGTGGAAATGAAAGGATAAAAAGATGAGCGAAACCCAAACAATTCTAGATAAACAAGCCAAATATTTATGGCCCAATCACCTGCTATATTTTGAAAAGCCACTCCCTTTGGCCAAAGGAAATGGCATGTATGTTTGGGATGCCGATGGGGCCAAGTATCTTGATTTTTTTGCGGGTATCCTCACCACTAGTGTGGGGCACAACAATCAAACGGTTAATCGCTACATCAAGGATCAAGTTGACCAGCTCCTACACACATCCACTCTTTATCCCAATGAAACCCACGTGAATCTAGCTGAAGCGTTGGCCGAAGTAACACCTGAAGGGCTAGACACCTTTTATTTTGGGGCGAGCGGGACTGACGCGGACGAAACGGCCGTGCTCATGGCTCAAATCTACACCGGCAATACAGAAGTAATCGCCCTACGCCACGGCTATAGCGGCAAATCCCAAATGGCGATGTCCCTCACAGGGCAATCATCTTGGCGCATGGGGCCGGTCCATATCGGCTATGTACGCCATGCGATGACCCCCTACACCTATCGTAGTTTAGGTGGCATTGAGCCGAAAGCTTATGTCCAAGCCTGTTTAGATGATTTAGAAGATGTGATTCAAACGATGACCTCGGGCAAAATTGCGGCCCTCTTAATGGAGCCGATTCAAGGGGTCGGGGGATTCATCACGTTACCGTCCGCCTATTTAGAAGGTGCGGCCGAAATCGCCCGTTCTTATGGCGGCTTGGTCATTATCGATGAGGTACAAACCGGATTCGGCCGTACTGGGACTCACTGGTGGGGGCATCAACATGCCAATATCGTGCCGGACATCATGACGATGGCCAAAGGGATTGCGAATGGAATGCCACTCGCGGCCGTGGCAACCACACCAGAGATCGCCGCCAGCGCGGTAGGCCAAGGGCTAACAATTAGCACCTTCGGCGGGAATCCGGTCAGTTGCGCGGCCGCCATAGGGACACTAGAAGAGATGAAACGGGAATTTAACCCAGCACGTTCGGCCGAAATGGGGGCGATTCTAGAAGAGGGACTCGTGGCACTTCAAGCGAAATACCCGCTTATCGGCGAAGTACGCGGCCGTGGATTGATGCAAGGGGTCGAGCTGGTTTCTGATCGAGAACAAAAAACGGCGTGTGCATCGGCCGCCAACGCCATACTAAACGTCTCGCGTAAATTGGGCTTATTAATCGGTAAAGGGGGGATGTATGGCAACGTCTTGCGCATCGCACCGCCACTGATCGCCACGCGGGAACACATCGAAGAAGCTTTAGAGAAATTAGACATCGCCTTTGCCCAAGTTCAAGAAATGAGCTTCTAAGCGAGGGGCACATGACAAAATTTATCGATATATCGCGCCGTTTAGAAGCGGGCATGGCGGTTTGGCCAGGCGACACACCGTATCAACTGGATACGGTGTGTCAGATCGCAGAGGGAGCCAGCGTCACCCTAACCACCATCACGATGAGCGCGCATACCGGCACCCATGTCGATGCGCCACGCCATTTTTTACGTGATGGACGGCCGTTAGAGCAAGTTGATCTACTTCCATTTTGGGGCAAGGCACAGGTCGTCACCCTAACACATAAAACAGAGGGTGCGTTGGTTCCGGCCGATTTCGCCCCATTTGATCTAACCTTGGCCCCCCGCTTGTTGGTCCACTCGGCCGCGAGCACCCTTGATCCAAGCCAATTCCCTAACACATTCGTCTATCCCAGCCCCGAATTAGGCCCCTATCTTGCTTCACAAGGGGTCATCTTATACGGTTCAGACACCCCATCAATGGATCATCAGGACAGCCAGACGCTGCTGGGGCACAAAGGGTTACAGCAAAACCGAATCGCGATTTTAGAAGGGCTTGATTTACGTCTTGCCCCAGATGGTCTATACGAGCTTTCAGCACTTCCCTTACGGCTCGTTGGCGGTGATGGCAGCCCAGTGCGAGCTGTTCTCAAAACGATTGATTAACAAAACGGATTATTTTTATGGCCTCATTTGATACGCAACAAGTCTTCACGATGGATATTCGGGACCCATTGGCCCTCATGCGGGATAAATTTGTGTTTAGCGATGCGAACATGATTTATTTGGATGGCAATTCGCTCGGCCGTTTGCCACGAGACACGGTGGCACTCACCCAAAAGCTTGTCGAACGGGAATGGAGCAAACGGCTTATTCGCGGTTGGAATGAAAATTGGTTTCGTTTACAAGAAAGCTTGGGCGCAAAAATCGCCACTATTATCGGCGCACATCCAGACGAAGTGATTGTGGCGGATTCGACGTCGGTCAACTTATATAAACTGGCTTTAGCCACTTTACAAGCGCAAGACGGCCGTTCACAGGTAATCACTGACGATTTAAACTTCCCTTCAGACCTGTATATCCTACAGGGAGCGGTCGATTTATATCCGGATAGCTATTTAGATGTAATCCCCTCGGCCGATGGTGTCTATGGACCGGCCGAACAGATCATTCAAGGGATGAGTGATCAAACCGCCCTAGCCAGTTTGTCTCATACCGCCTTTAAAAGCGGTTATACCTACAACATGCAAGAGATTAATGATGCGGCCCATCGCGTAGGCGCATTGACCCTTTGGGATTTGAGCCATTCAGTCGGTGCGATGCCGATCAAGCTCAACGAAACAGACACCGATATGGCGGTCGGTTGCACCTATAAGTATTTGAACGGAGGGCCCGGCGCGCCTGCGTTTTTATATGTGCGTCGCTCATTGCAGAAAAAGCTCAACAACCCGATTTCTGGCTGGTTTGGGCAAAAGAATATGTTCGATTTCTCCCCTGATTACACGGCCGATCCCACAATTCGGCGTTTTTTATCGGGCACACCGCCGGTGCTATCGACGGCCGCTATCGAACCGGGCCTAGACATCGTGCTAGAAGCGGGAATCGATCAAATTCGAGCCAAATCAGTCAAACAAACCGACTATCTCATCAAACTCTTTGATCAGTATTTGGTGGAATTCGGTTTTCGCCTAAGCACCCCGAGAGAAGCGGCATGGCGCGGTTCTCATGTAACGATTTCCCATGATGAGGGGTGGCGTATCAATCGAGCATTGATCGAAGTGAAAGATGTTTTGCCGGATTTTCGGGCTCCAGATCATTTGCGTTTAGGCATCGCCCCGCTGTATACAAGTTTTAGTGATATACACACGGCCATGATGCGGTTACGGGCGATTATGCAGGGAAAGTTATATGAAAGATTTTCAGATGACCGACCAACGGTCACATGATCTCTCCATCTACCATATGGTTTCTGATACTGCCGAATTTGGTGGGATAAGCGTAAATCGTTCAAAAATAGTCGATTG
>WTJY01000276.1 GCA_011524645.1 Anaerolineales bacterium
TTACCTTAAAGGCAAATTATTTGTTACAGCGATCTAAAAATGGCGAAGGTATTGAGTGGGGTCTGAAGATTTTTATTTGATAGAGTGAGACAAAACGCGCAATGATCAAAAGCTATTTATATTTATTCATGTTGATTTGTTTCTGCGGGTGGATCGGGATTGCTTGTGCTGAGACGACGGCCGATTTAGAGATTGCATCAACCGCGACAATTACAATGGCCGTAGGAACTGCAACGCCGGCAGCACTTGTCGAAATGCCTATCATATCGATAACTGAAGCAGATACGTTTGTATGTGCTGATTTAGATGGGGTATGGGGTGTGGATTGGGAACAGACAGTTGCGGGTTTGCTACTGTTGCAAAGCCTCGGAGCGGATTGTGGATATTCGATTGAAGAGAAACTGTATGCGGCCTATTTTAGTTATGGTGCTCAGTTAGAAGCTGAGGGGAATACCGCACAAGGGATTGGTATGTATCGGGCGGCATTGCAATTGGATGGTGTGCGTGTAGAAGCGTTGCAAGCGTTGTCGCGGTTGCAGGCGTTGCCAGTGCCTACGCCTGCGCCGTGTTACCCTGAATTAGCGGAACCGTTGTATGTGCCTAACGGCCGATTTGAAAGGGACGATTTTGTCCAAGTTTTGGATCAACAGTTGATTTTGGATGGACGGCCGTTTTTGATACGTGGTGTGAACTATTATCCACGTCATGCGCCGTGGCATTTGTTTTTGACAGAGATGAATGAGGCTGATGTCGCGCAAGAGCTTGATTTGATAGCAGGTGCGGGATTTAACACGGTCCGTATTTTTCTATGGTACGACCCACTATTTACTTGTGAGCCGGAGCTTGCGGTGCCCAATGAAATGATGTTTGGTCGTGTTGATGCGGTGTTGGATATGGCGGCTGATCGAGGTCTTAAAGTGATTGTGACCCTGCATGATTTGCCCGATTTGTTATTTCGGCCGGTTTATACTGACTGGAGTAGGTACGAAGCGCAGACACGTTATATTGTGACACGTTATCAAGCGAATCCGACGATTTTAGCTTGGGATTTGCGCAATGAAGGGGATTTAGATTATGGGGCGCGTGGTGATGAGGCGCAGTTTACAGAGCAAGAAGTTATGGGCTGGTTGGCTGATATGAATGCTTTGGTACGTGAGGTTGATGACAATCATTTGTTGACCGCCGGTTGGTGGGGCGACCCCACGCTGACAGAACCCTACGTTGATTTTCTGTCTTTTCATCACTGGTCTGATGTGGAACAGCTACAGGACCGTATTGAGGTTTATCAGCAGGGAGCAACCAAGCCTATTTTGTTAGAAGAAATCGGTTATCATAGTTGGGCTGATGGTCCCCTAGATCAACGGGATGAAGCGACACAGGCGATGTTGCTAAAAGATGCGTTGCAGACGGCCGAAGCGAACGAATTGGCAGGGTGGGTGATTTGGACCGCATTTGATTTTGCGCCGGATGGTCAACCTGATCACTTTGAAAATCATTTCGGGTTGTGGCGTCAAGATTTAACGCCTAAAGAGGCGATTGGTGTTTTGCAACAGGAATGATCGATTTTATTTTGATTTTTGAGAAAGGTGTGGCGGGTTCGCGGCATGTTTCTTTTTTGAAGGTGTAGAACGTATGGAAATTTTAGGCGGTCCTTTATTTGGTGTGGCGGCGGCCGGTGAATCACATGGTCCCGGCATTACAACATTGGTATTCGGTTGTCCGGCCGGATTACAGATTAAGCGACAAGATGTGCAACATTATCTCAATCGGCGGCGGCCGGGCGGGAACAAGCATGGCACGCCACGTAATGAAAAAGACAAAGTGATTTTTCTGGGTGGGTTGTTTTTCGATAAAGATCATGATGCGATGTTAGCTGGGCCTGAAGTGCAGGTGTCGGCCGATGGTGCTGAGTTTGGGACACAAACTTATGAGATGGGGTACACAACGGGAGAGCCGATTGCGGCGGTGGTGTTATCGACGTCGAATAAGTCGCGCCATTATGAACAATTTGCGGGATCGCAGGGAGAAGCACGGCCAGGACATACCGATTTGGTTAAACATCATAAATCGAAAGGATTTGTCGATTATCGTGGTGGCGGCCGGTCGAGCTATCGGTCGGCGGTTAGCGATGTAATCGGTGGGTCGATTGCCCGTCTCTTTTTGCAAGAAACCTTTGGGACGGTGTTTTTGTCCTCGATTTGTCAGGTGGGTGATCTGAAAGCGGAAAAGTCATTGACCGATCTGTTTACGGGGCATACGGCCGATGGGAAATTGATTGACCAAACTATCGAAACGATGGAAAACGGGGTGATTCATTCGGTTGACACCGAGTTTGCGGTGGCGGCCGGTGAATTGATCAAGCAAACCCGCATTAAGGGGGATTCGATCGGGGCGATGGTCGAAGTGGTGGGGGTAAATATGCCCGCGCTGGTGGGAGAACCTCTTTATCAGAGCTTGAAATTGCGTTTGATGGGCTCTTTGGGCGGTTTGCATGCGGTTCGTGGTTGTGAGATCGGAGCCGGTGCGGCCGTGGTGTCCCGCGTGGGAAGCGAGAACAACGATCCGATTCGGCGTGATGGGTATCAGGGTAATAATCATGGGGGGATGCTGGGAGGGATTACAACCGGTATGCCTTTGGTGGTGCGCGTGGCATTCAAGCCGACCTCGACCATCACTCATCAGCAACAGTCGGTGCGGAAGAATTTGGAAGAGATCGATTACCAACTACACAAGGGGCGACATGATCCTTGTGTGGGGGTGCGGGCTGGGGTGACGCTTGAATCACGGATGGCGATTGAAGTGATGAATGGGGTGCTAATGCATCAGGCCGGCCGTGTTGATCCGCAAAACTTCCAGCTTTTTTAGATAGTGGGCCGATCAAAGAAACTTTTACAAAAACCTGAACAAAAAACCGGAAAACGATGGGCAATATTGAGACAAAACCGTGATTTTTGTGAATTTTAATGATTTGCCAACAAAAATCATACGGCTTGTTTATGTTTTCTGGATATAAATTGGACAGATTTGGTTAGGGCAGAGGAAACCTCCCAAACTGGCACGAGAGAAACGCGACTGGAACAACCTAGCCAAAATTATCGACATACTTTTTCCTCATCTGTATGATCGAGTGTTTTATTACTGATCAACAATCCTCCTGGTTGGACAGTAATTCTGAAGCCCCCGTATTCCCCAACGGGGGTTTTTTCTTTTGAAGAAGAGGATATGCACGGTATGGGTCATATGCGTTTAATGGGCGGATTAGGTGCAAGCAAATTGGTCGCCCTGAGACATGCAAACTCGGTATCATTTGACATAAAATGTTGCATTCTCCGCAAAGTGCGTTTAAATCAGTGGGTGTTGTACCTAACAACACATAATACTGTTTGTTGCGCCCCGCAAATCTATCTGTTTTTGGAGCCCTCAAATACACCCCTATCCCCTCTTAATAAATTTCTAAAGCCCAAATCGCTATGAATAAAACACTTTCATCTCATCTCCGACAGCTTGAGTCTGAGGCGATTTATGTGATGCGTGAAGTCGCAGCACAATTTGAACGCCCAGTTTTGCTCTTTTCTGGTGGGAAAGACTCGATTGTGATGTCCCATTTGGCTCACAAAGCGTTTTACCCAGCCCCTATTCCTTATCCATTGATGCATATTGACACCGGCCATAATTTCGACGAAACGATTACGTTTCGGGATTATTGGATGGAAAAAATCAATGCGAAATTAATTGTTCGCTACGTACAAGATTCGATTGACAGCGGCCGTGTACAAGAAGAAACCGGCCCTTATGCGAGTCGTAACGGTTTACAGACGGTGACACTACTAGACGCACTCAAAGAATTTAAATTTGAGGCCGCCTTGGGTGGTGCGCGCCGTGATGAGGAAAAAGCCCGTGCGAAAGAACGTTTCTTTTCTCATCGTGACGCTTTTGGCCAATGGGACCCTAAGAACCAACGGCCGGAGTTATGGTCGTTGTATAACGGCCGTAAAAACCAAGGTGAAAGCTTCCGCGTTTTTCCGATTAGTAATTGGACCGAGCTCGATATTTGGCAATACATTAAAGAAGAAGAGATTGAGCTACCAAACCTTTATTTCTCGCATGAACGCCAAGTGATTAATCGCGAAGGTGTTTTGCTGGGGGCATCTGATGTCGTGTATCCGGTCGGGGACGAAGTTGTTGAGAACCGGATTGTTCGGTTCCGTACGATTGGTGATATGACCTGTACCGGTGCGGTTGAATCGACAGCGGCCACGATTGATGACATTATCGAAGAAGTGGCTTCGGCTCGCGTGACCGAACGTGGGGCACGTGCTGATGACAAACGTTCTGAAGCGGCGATGGAAGAACGGAAACGACAAGGATATTTCTAAGCTTTAGTAAGCGAACCCAACATTATGTCTGAAACTGAAATTTTACGATTTACGACGGCTGGTAGCGTTGATGATGGCAAAAGCACTCTCATCGGCCGTTTGTTGTACGACACCAAATCCCTATTTGAAGATCAAGTTGAAGCGGTCGAAGCCGCTAGTGCCAAACGAGGGGATGAGTATGTAGACCTTGCCCTGTTTACCGATGGTTTACGGGCGGAACGGGAACAAAAAATTACGATCGATGTGGCTTATCGATATTTTGCCACACCGAAACGTAAATTTATTATTGCCGATACCCCCGGGCATACCCAATACACACGGAATATGGTCACGGGGGCATCGACGGCCGAATTGGCTATCGTTTTGATCGATGCACGAAAAGGGGTGTTGACCCAATCTCGTCGCCATGCGTTTATCGCATCTTTGTTGCAGATTCCCCACATTGTGGTGGCTGTGAACAAAATGGACTTGGTCGATTATGACGAGCAGACCTATTTAGCGATTGTGGATGAGTTCCGCGAATTTGTGTCTAAGTTAGATGTGCAAGATGTGACCTATATTCCGATGTCGGCACTGGTCGGCGATAATGTCGCCGACAAAAGCGAAAATATGGATTGGTACGAAGGGACCACCTTGCTCCATCATTTAGAAAATGTCAATGTCGGTTCATCGCGCAATTTGGTTGATTTTCGTTATCCGGTGCAATATGTGTTACGGCCGAATCAAAACTTCCGTGGGTTTGCGGGGCAGATCGCTTCTGGTCGAATCCGGCCGGGTGAAGACGTGGTTGCCTTTCCTTCTGGCTTAGAAAGCAAAGTTAAAGCGGTGGTGACAACGGATGGGGAGCTAGACGAAGCGGTTGTTGGCGATTCTGTGGTGATTACACTTGAAGACGAAATCGATATTAGTCGTGGTGATATGTTGGTGCGGAAGGGGAATTTGCCACAAAAGAGCAATCAACTGGATGCGACGATTTGTTGGATGGGAGAAACCCCATTTAATCCCCAAACAACCTATGTGATTCAGCATACAACCAAGATCGCGCGGGCGATGGTGAGCAAGCTGAATTACCGGATCGATGTGGACACGATGCGCCGTGATGAAACGGACAAGTTGAAGCTCAATGAGATCGGCCGTGTGCAGTTGACCACAACCGAGCCGTTGTTTTACGACCGTTATGCGTTGAATCGGCAAACCGGCAGCTTTATCCTGATCGATCCACATGGCAACAATACGGTTGCGGCCGGTATGATTCGCGGCCGTTCACAAGATGTGGACGATTTACTTGCGGACGAACGGCGTGAAGATGACCGGTTGACGCGTCAGCGGAAACGGTCTGAGAATATCGTCTGGCATGCGGGGGCGCTTGATCTTGAAGAGCGTGAAAGCTTGAATGGACATCAAGCGGCCGTATTGTGGTTTACCGGTTTGTCCGGTTCTGGGAAATCGACCATTGCGAAGCTGCTGGAACGGAAGCTCTACGAGATGAAAGTTCATACGATGTTCTTGGACGGAGACAATCTGCGTCACGGTTTGAATGGGGACTTGGGATTTGCGCCAGCAGATCGGCAAGAAAACATTCGCCGGACGGCCGAAGTTTCCGCGTTGGGCTTTACACATGGTAGTGTCGTTTTGTGCAGCTTTATCTCCCCTTATGAGGCTGATCGTTCTTTTGCCCGCAGTTTGGTACAAGACGGCCGTTTTGTCGAGATCTATGTGAAGTGTGATCTTGAAGTGCTGAAGCGGCGTGACACCAAAGGATTGTATGCGAAAGCGATTGCGGGTGAAATTGAAAACTTTACCGGCATTTCCGCCCCTTATGAAGAACCGAAAAATCCGGAAATCGTGGTTGAAACGGACCTTGAGAGTACAGACGCGATTGTGGAGCGATTGGTAACATTGCTTCAAGAAAAAGGGATTATTTAGGAATTATGAAATATGAGGTATGAAGTATGAAGGGGCTTCGCATGTCGCGTTGACTGTTGCGGATTCTTCATATTTCATCCTTCATACTTTTAATTATGGATTTACTCTACTATTGGCATATTTTGCGTCGGCGCTGGTTGGTGATGTTGGTTCCGGCGGCCGTGGTGTTGGCGGTAGCGATTTTCACGGCCGAAGATGCGGTTATTCCACCGCCTGTTTATAACGTGGGGGTGCGCTTTTTGGTGGCTCCGCCCGATATAGAAGAAGGTGAGATCCCAAATCTTGTGGCTGATGAAGAGAATCGATATTACCAGTGGTTGACCTCGGAATATGTGGTGAACGGGCTGGCGGATTGGGTCAATAGTATTCGTTTTGCGGAACGAGTGAGCGGACGATTGGCGGACGATGGGATCGAGATTCCGGCGGCCGCTTTATTTGGGACGGTGAGTGCTGAAGCGATTCGGAGTCGGTTGACCGTGGTGGTGAACTATGGTGATCCAGACCAGCTGGCTACGGTGATGGATGCGGTCATCGAAGTGATTACGGAGCAGAATGGAGCGGGTATTCCCCATTTGAACGGAGAGACAGCGGCCGTTTTGCTACTGGACGAACCGATTATTAACGAAATCGCCCCCTCGATTACAGGGCAATTGGATTTGCCGTTGCGCATTATTATTGCGATTTTTGTCGGTGTGGTGATCGGTTTAGCGGTTGAATATTTCGATCCTTATATTCGGTCAGGCGACGAGTTAGAAGCGGCCGGATTGGACGTATGGGGGGAGTTGTAATGGCTGATGTAAATTTACTGGCGCCATTGGACTCGGCTAAAGCGGAACAATATCGTGTGTTGCGTAGCCGACTGCTCAATCGTGCGACCCCTTATTCAGGACAGCGTATTTTCGGCATTGTTTCACCGGCCGAATCATTTGAGCCGATGTTGATCGCGGCAAATCTAGCGGTGTCTGTGGCTGAGAGTGGCCGTTCGGTGGCTCTGATTGATGCTGATTTACGGCCGAGTTATGGCTCATTGGATCAGGTCTTTGAGATTGACCCTGCTGGCGGTTTGGCCGGTGTGTTGAGCCAAGAGTCTGACGAAATTGAGGTGCCTTGGCAAGCGGGGTCTCGTGAGCTTTTGCAAATATTATGTGCGGGATCGTTGGGCGAGAATCATCCGGGAGACTTGTTGTTATCGCCTCGGTTGAGTTATTTCTTAGAGCATATGCGAGAAACGGCCGATTTGGTTTTGGTCAATTTGCCTGCGTTGGAGCACCCTGAATCGCTTTGGGTCGCTAGCCAAATGGATGGGGTTTTGTTGGTGGTTGAGCGGGGGAAAAGCCGACATCGTCAACTGGCTGAAGCACAAAGCCG
>WTJY01000370.1 GCA_011524645.1 Anaerolineales bacterium
TCGAAAAACGTCATCATCTTCGATCTCGTTGATCTCATCAAGCGCAGTAATCTCTTCAATCGGAATCTCTTCACGCGCCGGTTCTAACAAATCATCAAGAATTTCACCCCGATCTTCGTATAAATTATCAACCCAATCCCCATCCTCCGTCTCCGGTTCATCATCGGGCAACAAGTTCTGCGCCAAAGCCCGTGTCACCATGCCGACTTTAGAAACCAACGACCCCCGTGGGGCTTCAGGGAGAAACAAATGCGGCCCATCCAGATCATCGGCCGTGTCCATATCTTCAGATACATCATCTGGATCAATAATCCGTATTTCAAACGCTTCATTCGACCAATCCGCCATATCTTCGTTCGCACCGAGCGACTCATCCGCCACCGGAACGGCCTCTACCGATCTCACTGGGGGCGCGACCAGCATGCCACGACTCCAAATCGATTCTTTCGCCGGTAATGGATCTCGTTTGTCATCCAAAATCTGAATAATCAGTTCTGAATCAGGATCAATCGCAAACTCACTTAGGCGAATCTCTTCAAGGTCACGAATTAAATCCGCTTCTAACCGTTGCGCATATGCTTGCAAATCTCCTAAAGTGCAGTCCCGCAAAGGAATCATTTCAATCTCTTCACGTTCAGCATGGGGCGATACAACCTCAACATAGTCAGGAGGTAGCAACTTCACAACCACTTGAATCGGCCGCTCCAAGCCCGGAGCACTGATCGTAATAATAGCTAGATAGGTGATTTTGTTTATTTCAAGCATATTTGATCATCAAGAATTAAATAAAAGCCGCCAACAGGGAGAAGTTGTCAACAGCTAAAATAATATACGTGATTAAAGCTCAATAGGTTTTAAGATAAAGAGCCTCGCAGGAACCTTCTTACACAATTCTGCTACGGCGATCTACGACCAATCCGAGGCAGTGGGCAACCCCTGTAGCGGCGGGCATAAATGCCCACCATCTATTCGTATACCTTATGGTTGAGGCAACGCAAATGGATCAATTTCATCCGGTGAGGGCAGATCAACTGGGTCAAATAGCTCACGATGGTCTGGGAACTCCACGGGGGTAAATGGTACCGGCAAATTGCCCAAGAATCGCTTAACAATTTGATCCGAATCCGATTGTGAAACAATCAGTTTCATCGAACAAGCGGTACTCTCAATCGGAGCATTGTTCAGCGATGTTAACACGACCCGTATATCATAGGTTCCTGGCCCCAGTGCTTGCGGATTCAAATATCCCAACACATTAGCGGTACGGCTGCGACGAGACGTTTCGATCGTGTCCCAGCTCGCATCGCGATACCAATCATCAGGCGCAAACCATTCACCGGTCACATCGTGACGCATCGGATAATGTTTCAAATCACGTACCTGAACCACATAGTTGTTCTGTGTGCGGCGCATCTGTACAGTTCCCCAAATCGGCAAGGAATCAACTTGATCAGATACCACAGTTCGTGGTAAAGGAGACAAAATCTGAATGCGTGGATCAGGGCAAGAAATCAACCCATCCGCAACCATTGTAGCACGTTGATAATCGCCTAAGGCGACCACGGAGCGTTCCAAGCTGGCATTACGCAGGTAGAACGGTGTCAGCAAAATCATGAAGAGAAGCGTAGCCATCGCTAGCGTCACCCCACTCACCCGCATCATCGTGCCGACGATATCGACCGGTTGCTGAGTTGACCCATATTGTCCGCCCAAACCAACCGCACGACGCATTCCTTCACTGTAAGCACGGCGTTGCAAATCAGCTAACCCTGTTCCGTGAGTCCACTGCCAATCAATCGCGCTTCGATTACTGCTCGGTGAAAACTCAACAAACCCTTTCAATGGGATAATCTCATCCGGCTGTCCATCTTCATTAAGTCGCCACCCAAATAAACAAGCTTCACGTCGCACCGGATCAACCACCAAACCGACGTGCCACAGGCTACTAAAAGCTGTCGTATGTACGGTAACATCATCCGATGAATAGAAAACCCCCAAATCAGGATGGCTATGAAACCAGCCAACGATTTCTAGCTCAGGGTAAAACTCTTCCCGTTCTTGGTGAGCCCTCGCCCAAGAATCGGCCGTAAATGTAAAATGAACCGGCCCGTTCTTATCGCTGTGGGCAATTAATGCCGCCTCAACTTCAACATACAAACGGCCGTTCGACTGATAGCTGGTTCCCAGTAGGAAACCACCCAGCTCCTTCCGAATATCACTCAAAAGGTGCACATCAACCGTATGTAACGCTTGTGGCGACATAATGACACACGCTTGCTGAGCCGTTGGCATATCACCATGCAGCAACCCTATCCGTTCAATATCAGGCGGAATTTGCTCCGGCAAAACATCCCAATCGTTCTGTTGACCAATTTCGATCTCAAAATCCATGATTTATCCATATAGACACACGAAAAACACGTGGCCTACATTCCTTAGTGTTGTGTGTTTGCAAAAGAAGTAAGAGTAAGAGAAAGAGTTAAGAAGAGCGTTCTGCACATCGCAGATACATCCCCAAGCCATTTCTATCTCTTACTCTAAGCGAAGCGTCTCTTTCTCTGTCTCTCTTCTTAAAGTATTTTGATATCCAAATCGTCCGCTTCTTGTGGCGTACCGATCACAATATCACCTGCCCAGCTAGAGGCACCTTTTAATTCACGATCATCTAGTGGGAAGCGATGTTTGTTACGCAAAGCCCAAGCGGCCGCTTTCGAATTCATCGGATCTTTGGGATCATAATTCTTAAACTGGAGCATATCCCCCATCGTTAAAATTAATTCATCCAAAAATTTCGAAGGCCACCAAGCACCGATACAAACCGCACCGGTATTATGAATATTGGGATGGAAAATCGGTGTTAACCATTTCAGCTGAGGCTGTTTCATCGGATATTCCGCATGCAAATAAATGCTAACTTCATGCACTTGGCTCAGTTGGGGATTCCCTCGGCTATCTACCTTTTCCAAACTTTTACAGGTGTATCGAATGTGGTATTTGTCTGGTGGATTTCCCTCAGTCCGTACCAAATGAATCAGGTCACTGTTATCAACCAGTGCCTTCACTTTGTTGTAATCATTGCGCAAACGTGTGTGTCGAATATTGAAAGACATCGTATAACCCTTTAATCAACTATCTATCAATGATGAATGATAAAAGGACATCTCCTAAGCGAAGATGCCCTTCTTGTGTTGCAAAATTCGCGTGTGGGCTATGCCCAAGAAACCGCTTAACCGGCCGTTACTTCTGGGAACAAGCTCAGAATATCGTCTTCTTGCACCCCAGCGTCCGAAAGAGATTCGTCGTCGCTGATTCGCTTACCGCTTGAGCGGTGGTCCAAGCGATAGGTAATCGGGTTGGCACCTTGGCTGGTGGGCAAACCCATTTTTGAAACCAAAGCTGGAATCAAACGGCGCATGGGAACATCACCAGGAAGTTCCACTGGGGTTTTCTTTGAACCGGTTGGGTCATAAATAATTACTTTAATGCTAGCCATTGTTTTGAACCTCCATCTGGGCATTTGGCCCAGAAAAGTTTGTTTTGTTTGTATTTTTGATTTTAATAGTTTTGTCGTTTAACAATCTACGCTTGCTATACGACCAAGTCACGACTGAGTTGCGACATCTATCGCGGCCGTATAATTTTCTTACGAATCAAAATTAAAAAATGATTCTTTATCGCCAGTAATTTCAAGATACATCTCATCGGTGCTGTTGCTGGCCCGTAAAATCGTCAGCGGCGGCTGGTCCATTTCGAGCAATGTCCGGCCGAGATAGGGCTCATCACCGGTAATCCGATAAGTCAGATTAAGCTGACGACGCGCACCAGATGTCGTATTCAACGCGCTTTCTGTCAGGCTGGCCATCCGTTTGTAAACAAACTCTTCTTCGCCAGACACCGGATCAACAATACTGATAACGATCTCTTTACTAAATTCAAGCACCGCATCTGGCCCCAATTTTTCGCGCGCAATGTCGAGCACATCTTGAAGCGTGCTGGTCTCGCGATTAATCTGGGGCAGTTCGACAATCGGATCGAGTGGTGGATAAATACGCTCTTCGATCACCGGATATTCTGTCTTATAGACATCATTAGTCAATCCGTTAATCATCATCGCCTTACCCGGCTCGATTTCCATGTCATGAATAATTTTTAGAGCTTCTTGGGTTTGGAAAGCCGCCACAATCGAGGCGCTGGTTGGTGTAGTCGGGACTTTGCCTTGTAATACATTGTCACGGGCCAAAATCGGGCAAGAATAGCGCAAGCTAATGAGTTGGAAATCCCGCTCAGTCAGGGTTGATTCATAGTTCGCACCCCCTTTCAATGGCCAAAAGACCCGCACAATGCCCATCAATTCTTGAATGGCACCATCAACCCACGGCCGGCCGACCGACTGCGCAAAACGGTCAATCGAAAGACGCGCTTCCCGGTTATCTAAACAACCGATAATCACATCAACATGACGGAAAACCCCCGCCCCTAAGCCATGATTAATATCACCATGCCACGTTTTCACGTTGACATCGGGATTGAGTTCACGAATACGCTCGGCGGCCGCATCCACTTTACGACGGCCGCGATCACTCGCCCGAAATAAGATTGAACGACTCAAATTACTGTCTTCAATCGTATCAAAATCGGCCACAATAATATGGCCAAACCCCATCAGGGTTAAATTCTTAAGCACTTCATTCCCCAAAGCACCCGCACCAATTACCAAAGCGGTAGCATCACGCACAACCTCTTGTTTCCACCAGCTAATGTAACTAAAACTATGGTAACGGTCGGTATCGGGGTCAGTAATGACAATCGTTTCTGTCATGTTATTCTCCACAAATAGGATAAGCAAGTTGTCTATTAAACACAAGCACTCATGTGTGTGAACTTTTGTGTGTGAATCAATTACCGATTCGCATCATACTACGCACGATTATGATAATTTGTTGCAACTCTCTCACGAATAGCTTACACATTCTAACACCGTTAAGCGAAGTCTAACAAAGAAAAGGTCACAACAGGTCAAATTTCCCACTGTAAACAAAAGTTTATTACTTGTGTCAAGTCAATATCTCGTCCGATAAAATCGCGCTATTCATTATTTGAGCTTACACAACAAACAATCAAACATTTAGGGTAACTATTCAGTAGCTTTCTTGGCTCCCCTCTGCCTTGAAGGAGAGGGGGCTTGTGCGTACACCCATATGTTTAATACTTTTCCCGTTTTTCTTGAAACACAACGGCATCAAGACAGCCATAAAATGAAAGCATCCCAACATTTTTTCTTTTACTTTAATTGAATTTTAGTCAGTCGAACTTCATCCCCAGTTGCTTCCAAATTATCTATTAAAGGAAGCCGCTCTAATGACGGCCAATTGTAAAATCCTGTGAAAATAGCATACTCACCATCAGGAACATCTGCCGACAAGTGAATCACAAATTCATCGCGGATTACCTGCCCCTTTTGCCAACGAGTTGTGGGATAAGAATCAACACAGGGTTGCCGATCACGTTGCCCAGCCATCACGACTGTATCATTATTTTCAGTTCGTACATGAATGTACGTCACCCATTCAAAACGAATTGGAGCCGCTGCCAGATAGTATAATGTGAGCGTGACAGATTCCCCTTTTTGATATGCTGTATCCTCTAAATCATAGCCAAGAAGCTGAATTTGATTATCCCAATTGGCCTCTACCGCAAACAGAGGTGCTTCT
This sequence comes from Anaerolineales bacterium, assembly GCA_011524645.1. Classification (GTDB taxonomy): domain Bacteria; phylum Chloroflexota; class Anaerolineae; order Promineifilales; family Promineifilaceae; genus WTJY01. The sequence continues at coordinate 5,712 of WTJY01000370.1, forward strand.
ACAGCTTCTGTATGCGCTGGAATTTGATAAATAGAAAAATCGGTTTGTTCGAGCCTTTCTTTTTGTTGGACCCAAGTTCCTGTAGGAAATATCGAACCGATAAGTTCTGTTGATTTATTTTCCAAATTAGGTGCCAATAAGTAGGTTGTGTGGTCACTTGTTGTTTGTGGATAAACAAAACAATGACGGCCGTTAAAATCATGAATCCCTTCACGTTGACCGGAATAAAGAATAATTGGCGCATTTTCTCGCCAAATGGGGGACAAATAAATCTCCTCTGTCTCTGGCAATTGGGCAATAAATCGGCCGATATTTGCTTGTTGCCCCATATAATGGGTGGGAAGCGACAAATCTTGTGGCCAAATATAGAAAAAATCGTGATAGGTCACACTGGTCAAAAACAGAATGATCATGATCATTCCCGAACGAGAGGTGACGGTCGCAATTGATAGGTGCACACGAATTTTTAAGAGCAGCACTTCAACATAGTCTAAAAACATCCCTAAACCAACGGCCGATAGGGCAAAGACCGCTGGCAAGGCACCAAATGTACGTTTTGCTAAAGCGGCCGAGTCAGCAAGCACACCCGGCAAGCTATAAAAAACAAGCCAAAACAACAGAATTGGATAAATCCAATTTCGCCAACGATAGCAAGCTGTCAGCAAACCAACTCCGAAAAACACGGCCAACAAAGAAGACAAAACCGGCCGCCCCGGAATATTAATGGAAGGATCATCATCGCCAAGTACAAAAAAGATCTGAGCCACATCATAAACACGTTCAGACAACAAATCTATTTGAGCCAGCCAATCAGTCTCACGTTCAACAACAGCAACATCATCTAAACGACGATTAAATGAGCCAGGGTTTTGCTGACTATAAGCAAAAAGAGGCGCTGTCATTATTAACATGATGAGTAAAGAAAGGAACAAATGGCGTCTTTGTTGGCGATCAGGGAATTTCTGATGCCACAAAAAGTAGACAACCAAAATCGCCACGACCAGTATAATTAAAGGTTGAGCGAGTTGATAAGTATAAAGCCCGATACCAAGACCTGCACCAACAAACCCAATATAGTGATGTTTATTTTGACGTAGCCATTTCAACAAAAACCCGATTGTCAAGGAAAATAAAAGAGGAATCAAAATAACACGAACACTATATCGAGTCCACATCAAGTGCCAAAAAGATACAGAAACAAGGCCGACCATCAATAAAGCACCATGATGACGCAAAAAAGGTCTTTGTTCCCACTTGAATAGCTCAGTCCCTAAAAAATAGACGGCCACAAGCGTCAAAATCGACACAAAGGCGGATGTTAAATGAATTGAAAAGGCACTGACTCCGACTGTGGCAAACAATATAGCAACAAGGTAGCTAAAAAGAGGTTCCCTCCCAAAATTAGTAGCAAAGTAAACAGGTCTTTCACCATTCAGAATTTGCAAAGCATCAATGCCATAATACGCTGGATCAAATCCAGCTTCAGGTGGCAACGTTGTCAATTGATGAAAACGCAGGAAAACACCAATCAACAAAAAAAACAGCAATACAAATTGTTGATACTTAACTTTCATACAAAAAACACACGCATTTAAACCTAGTTCAATTTGAAATCAATAGATGGGAGGTGGCAATTTACCAGTCTAGAAGCTTCCCTATCCGATCCGAAAAAATAACTAGAGTCATTTTGGATATGGTTTAATTGTTCGATAAATAGCCGAGATAGAATATTGTGTTGAGTACAACAACTTTGGAATTGGATTTGCTCCTCTCCCCCAGCCCCTCTCCCAACGGGAGAGGGGTGCGTTTGATCCGGCGCGAATTAAAAATAATTGCGCTAATGGCCTGACATATTTTTAATTCCTAGCCCTGTCGGATTTGGTGGGACTTGATCAATTAACGATTGTCATTCCCACGAAGGTGGGAATCCAACTCTGTTTGAGCGGTAGATCCCCGC